>NZ_JBAKAS010000021.1:0-48272 GCF_038155025.1 Marinomonas sp. TI.3.20
TGCATGTGTTAAGCCTGCCGCCAGCGTTCAATCTGAGCCATGATCAAACTCTTCAGTTAAAGAACTTGCTCACTCAAATCGTATTACACTAACTATAACTTAATCGATTCATCACCTAAGCAACAAACCAACATAAAGCGATTGCCGTGTAGACTCTCGTAAGACTTCAATTTTTTTGATCAACTACCTTCCGGTAAAACCGAACGGCGATGATCTTCTGAAGACTCCAATGAGCGCCCACACAAATTATCTGATTAAATTCTTAAAGAGCGGTTACGCGTTGCTGCGTAACGAGGGCTGTATATTACAGATTAAAAATGATGATGCAACACCTAAAAACAAAAAAGCCATAAATAAATATGGCTTTTAAACAATTAGATAGAGAACAAAGTAAGAATAACCTTACTTAATCTCGAGCGCTTGCGCTTCAATGCGCGATTTCCACTCAGCAGGACCTGTTATATGCACAGAGGCTCCTTGTGTATCGACAGCCACTGTTACAGGCATATCAACCACATCAAACTCATAAATCGCTTCCATTCCAAGTTCTGGAAAGGCAATAACATCCGCTTTCTTAATGGCTTTAGACACTAAATACGCTGCACCACCAACAGCCATCAAATAAACCGCACTGAATTCTTTAATAGCCTCTATAGCAATTGGACCACGTTCAGACTTACCTATCATGCCAAGCAAGCCTGTTTTATCAAGAATAGTTCGAGTGAATTTATCCATGCGCGTTGCCGTGGTTGGTCCAGCAGGGCCAACAGCCTCATCTCTTACTGGATCAACAGGCCCAACGTAATAAATAAAGCGCCCTTTCAGATCAACTGGAAGCTCTTCACCATTGGCAATCATTTCGACCATTTTTTTATGAGCGGCATCACGACCCGTAAGCATTTTACCATTCAACAGAACCGTTTCACCTGGCTTCCAGTCTTTTACTTGCTCAGGTGTAATCTCATTTAGATTTACACGACGAACACTCTCGCCCACTTCCCAAGTAATCTTAGGCCAATCATCTAATGATGGCGGAACAAGATCTGCCGGACCTGAACCATCAAGCACAAAGTGCGCATGGCGTGTTGCCGCGCAATTAGGAATCATCGCAACAGGCAATGACGCGGCATGAGTTGGATAATCCATGATTTTCACATCAAGAACGGTCGTCAAACCACCCAAACCTTGAGCACCAATACCTAGATTATTAACCTCATCAAAGATAGCCAGACGCAACTCTTCAACACGAGTTTTTGCGCCGCGCGCTTTTAACTCATGAATATCAATCGGCTCCATCAATGATTCTTTCGCCATAACCATGGCTTTTTCAGCCGTACCACCAATACCTATACCCAGCATGCCTGGCGGACACCAACCAGCACCCATTGTCGGTACTGTTTTTTTCACCCATTCAACAATGTCATCCGATGGATTAAGCATTGCCAATTTGGATTTGTTCTCTGAACCACCACCTTTTGCTGCAACATGTATTTCAACGGTATCACCAGGAACCACTTCCATATGGATAACAGCAGGCGTGTTGTCCTTGGTATTCTTTCGAGCACCAGCAGGGTCGGCTAAAATAGAGGCACGAAGTATGTTGTCAGGAAGAGTGTAAGCACGTCGAACACCCTCATTGATCATATCTGCAACGCTTTTCGTGGTTTCCCACTGCACATTCATACCAATTTTGATGAAAACGGTCACAATACCAGTATCTTGGCAGATTGGACGCTTACCTTCTGCACACATTCTTGAGTTAATCAGAATTTGTGCCATGGCATCCTTGGCCGCTTTACTCTCTTCCCTTTCATAAGCGTCATGTACCGCTTTAACGAAATCTAATGGATGGTAATAAGAAATAAATTGAAGCGCATCTGCAACGCTGTCAACTAAATCACTTTCCTTGATAATGCTCATGCATCTCTCCTGCTGAGGATTACGATTAAATCGAAAGGGAAATGGTAAAAGATGCGCAGGCGCAAAGAAAGGGCTAGAGCCTATTTTGGAAAGATATATAGCCCATTCACAAAATAAATAATTGAATACACACTGCAACCTCCCAAGATTAACCACCAAGAGAGACGACAAGCATGCTAAGGGGTCATTTTTTGATCGGACGAAACGTTTGAAGCTCGCAACGAATATTGGATATATTCTTCTAAAATCTGCGCGGTAAACGCCTCTCTATCCGGTAACGAGACAATACGCTCCGCCTCCCAGTTAATGAGACTGATAAACACAGAGTATTTTTTAATATAATTATAGCCTATCTGTTTTACACCAATGTCATGAGTAGCCATCAACCGCTGCACCTGCTCCAAATACTTTTGCGTTTCAAATTGGCCACCGCTGTTGGCCGCCGTAAGCAAACGCTGAATATGCTGCAATGGTGTATTTGACGAAGCAGATGAACGAGTTTTAGCACTGCCATCAAGAAACTTTGTTAACATTTCTTCGGTATAACGCTCTCGCTGATCAGTATCGGAAATCAACGCACTTTCACGCTCCAGTAGACGAATAAACAAGCTTTTATTTTGTATGTCTGAAAATTCTAAATCTTTTAGTGACAGTCCATTTTGCGACATGATTTCAACCACTTTCTCGTAAGAAGATGAATCAACCGAATTCGCAATCGACAAAGCCAGATGTCGACGTAAATTATGCATAATCTGCGCGGTACGATAGTCTTCTTTACGTTGCTCATGACGACTCAGGGATGCTTTATGATCATTCAAACTCTGAACACAGTTTTCATACACAGACAGCGCCTCTTGCTCCTCACGAAGACATTGCAAACGCTGATGATATTGATCTTTTTCCCACCTCTCATAGGCAACCGCACGCGCCTGAAAGGCCTTTTCAATCGCCTCTTCAAAACTTAACTCTATTTTCGCCCTTTGACTACGCTCTTGAAGCTCATGCTGTTCTTGTTGATGCCGATTGTCTTTTTTACGCTGCAGCGATAATTCAGACCGCTCTAGCTGTTGCTTTACCAATGCCATCTTAGCCTGAACACTGGCCTCATCGAAATCTGCCAGCGTTTTATGCACTTGCTGCCAATAGGCATCATCGGAAAAATCCATCACTGGATCAAAACTTGCCACATAGGGCTTTTCTGCTTCCGAAAAAGCGTCTGTTTCTGGACGAAAAGCCTCGGCAGCATCAATAACATTGCCGAAACTTCCCGATACCATCTGATCATTTCGTCTACCTGTGCTAGGCACATCATCCATGACATCATTCATTTTGTTGTTCCTGGGCATTACACTACCTTCAACCGCTTCGGTCGACTCCTGCTCAGCAACAGTAATGCTTTCTTTTTCAAGATCGCGATTTTTTTCACTAAACCGACGTAAATACACCGAATCCGTCGACACCGACTTGACGCTTGTTTCTTTTTGAAAGCGAGGCGCAGCACTATTCCAACTGACTTTATAAAGCAGTGCGCGATCGTATAACTGCACAACAGGCAACTCTCGCTGCACTATATTATATTGACGAATCAATGCCTCAGCGTGTCGCAATGCAACAACAGACTCAGTTGTATTGGTGGAAGTAGCCAAATTTAATAGCTTAACAATTTTGCCAATGGCTTTTTTTCTTCTACGCACGCTCATAAAAATGCCTATCCTTGTTTTGCCCGTCCTATTAAGAAGGCGGGCACAGCATGAACTAGATGTTAATAGTAAAGCTCTGCATTATCATCAGGCAAGGTCAAATCATCATTCAATAACGATCTGATTTTCTGCAACACATCCACCAGCACCTGTTGACTGTAAGGCAGCGCCGGCACTTTACCCCATACCGGCTCAGGCCAACAAACATCCGATTCAAAACGCACCACATGGTGAACATGAAGCTGCGTCACCTTATTACCAATCGCAGCAATATTTAACTTATCAGCAGAGAAGGCATCATGCAGAGCTTCTGCTAACAAGCAACTCTCAGACATTAATAACTGACGGTCACTTTCAACCAACTGATGAATCTCAGTCACTCCATTCCTTCGTGGCACCAATATCAACCACGGAAATTGAGAATCATTTATCAATCTCAACTGTGACAAAGGAAAATTGCCGACCAAAATAGAGTCTCGCTCTAATATTGAATTTAACTCAAACATCTTTCTCTAATCCTATTTACAATAAGCTCTTTCAGAAGCACTATAGCACCCTTATATTTAAAATCACCCAGAGACTCGGAGTCAGCATGACTGAGATGCAATGTGTCTTGGACGCACAAGCTAAATTAGCAGAATGCCCACGATGGGATGAACAAACCCAAACCCTCTATTTTGTTGATATTGACGCTTTTAAACTGCATGCTTTTAGCATTGACTCTTATAGCATAGAGACACGCCAGTTTGACGAAGAAATCGGCTGCTTTTCCCTCGACAATAATGGCGGATTTATTGCCGCCTTTCGATCAGGTGTTTATCGGTTCACGGATTTCAATGCACCACTGACACCTTATTGGAAAGCAAAGTACGACCAAAAAACCACTCGTTTCAATGACGGACGCTGCGATCTAAAAGGTCGTTTTTTAGCCGGCACCATGTACAGCCCTAAAGATGCCTTTAAAGGCGCGCTTTATCAGTTTGAAAACGGTAAAGCATCGGTATTAGATCAAGCGGCTTGGACATCCAATGGGTTAGCTTTCTCACCCGACGGCAAAATAATGTACTATTCCGACACACCAAACCACATCGTTTATCAATTTGACTATGATGTGCAAACAGGCAGCGCTACCAACAAACGCACCTTTATTGAATTCCCAAGAGGCAATGGCCGACCTGATGGCGCCGCAGTCGATAGCGAAGGCAATTATTGGAGTGCTTTGTACCAAGGCCAACGAGTGGTTAAAATTAGCCCTCAAGGTGAAATTTTAGCTGAATATCCGGTCCCTGCGACCTACCCCACCATGGTGGCTTTTGGCGGCCCCGACATGAAAACATTATTTGTCAGCACCTGCCGAATAGCACAAACAGAAGAAGAGCTTGAAACATTCCCTCAAGCTGGCGGCATTTTCGCCCTTGAAACCGACACTAAAGGTCTTATTGAACCTCGTTTTGCCGGCTAAAGTACTGACTTCTACATTTTAACTTTTAGACATAGACACTATTATCATGCGCGCAAGCAATTATTTATTCTCCACACTACGTGATGCACCAACTGACGCCGTCGTAACCAGCCATCAATTGATGGTTCGTGCCGGCATGATTCGCCAAATATCCAAAGGCCTATACACTTGGCTACCAACGGGCGTTAAAGTCTTTCGCAAAGTCGAAAGCATCGTTCGAGATGAAATGGAAAAAGCAGGCGCCCTCGAAGTTATCATGCCAGGCGTTCAACCTGCAGAACTGTGGCAAGAATCAGGTCGCTGGCAGAAATACGGTCCTGAACTACTTCGCTTAGTAGACCGTCATGGTCGTGACTATTGCTTAGGCCCAACTCACGAAGAAGTGATCACAGATCTAGCCCGTAACGAACTAACCAGTTACAAACAACTACCAGCAGCTTTCTTTCAAATTCAAACGAAATTTCGTGACGAAGTTCGCCCTCGTTTTGGCGTTATGCGCTCTCGTGAATTTTGCATGAAAGACGCTTACTCTTTTCACACGAGCCCTGAATCACTTCAAGAAACCTATGATGTCATGCATCAAGCTTACTGTAATGTATTTGATCGCATCGGCTTAGATTACCGCCCAGTACTGGCCGATACCGGCAGCATTGGCGGCGCTTACTCCCATGAATTTCATGTATTAGCGGATTCAGGCGAAGACGACATTGCGTTTAGTGACGCGTCTGACTTTGCTGCCAACGTGGAGTTGGCCGAGGCCATCACCCTAAAAGACAAAGCTGATCCAGCAACACAAGATACTGCTGAAGTATTTACACCAGATTGCAAAACGATTCAGAAAGTAGCTGAATTCTTAGCATTGGATGTCACCAAGACAGTAAAAACCATGCTAGTAAAAGGCATGGACACTAACGAAAACAGCACAATCGTCGCACTGGTTTTACGTGGTGATCACAGCATTAATGAATTGAAAGTCGAAAAAATTGACGGTATCGTCTCGCCTTTTGAATTTGCCAGCGAAGACGACATTCTAACAAGCATTGGTTGTGCGCCAGGCTCCATTGGCCCACAAGGACTTAAAGAGAAAGGCATTCGTGTGATCGTCGATCGCTCAGCGGCGGTTATGTCTGACTTCTGTGCCGGCGCTAACAAAGACGATTACCATGTGACCGGTTTAAACTGGGAAAGAGATTGCCCAAATACTGAAGTAGCGGATTTACGTAATGTCGTAGAAGGTGACCCATCTCCTGATGGTAAAGGCACCATCGTCATTAAACGCGGCATCGAAGTCGGTCACATATTCCAGCTAGGTCAACAATACGCTGAAGCATTAAACGCCTCCGTTCTCAATGAAAACGGCAAGGCTCAGATCATGCACATGGGCTGTTATGGCATCGGTGTTTCACGTATTGTTGCTGCAGCCATCGAGCAAAACTTTGATGATAAAGGCATTTTGTGGCCAGAAAGCATCACGCCTTTTGATGTGGTAATTGTGGCCATGAATTACGACAAATCAGAAGCGGTTCGCAACGAATGTGATCGCCTATACAGCGAACTAAAAGCCAAAGGCTTAGACGTTTTATTAGACGACCGAAAAGAACGCCCAGGCGTTAAATTTGCAGACTGTGAATTGCTCGGCATCCCACATCGCTTAGTAGTTGGCGATAAAGGGTTGGCAAACAACACATTAGAATACAAAAACCGTACTCAAGGCGAAAACCAAGATATAGCAACAGAACAAGCCGTTGAATTTATTCTTAGCCTGAAATAGCACCATCATGAGTCACTCAACCTCTCGCTGAGTGACTCACTCCCCTCTTTAGGCTTACTAAGAGAAAGGAACTCACATGACAACGATTTACCACAACCCACGCTGCTCAAAATCTCGTCAAACACTCGCTCTATTAGAAGAAAACGGCGTCCAAGCTGATGTCCGTTTGTACCTAAAAGAAGCGCCCAGCGTCGAAGAAATAACCACATTACTAAAACAGCTCGCCATCACGCCGATTGAGCTCATCCGTACCAAAGAAACCATTTACAAAGAGCTGGGGCTAAACTCAGAAAGCAGCGACGAAGAGCGCATTCAAGCCATGCATTCTCATCCAAGCCTTATTGAGCGACCTATCGTCATTCACAATGACCATGCAAAATTAGGACGCCCACCTGAGCAAGTTCTGGAACTGTTTAAATGAGCGATCCTTACGTTCTCATCTTATTTTATAGCCGCCATGGCTCCATCGCTGAAATGGCTAAATACCTCGCTCGTGGCGTTAACAGCACTGCCGGCATAGAAGCTAAAGTCCGGCAAGTGCCAGCGGTATCAGAAACCTGCGAAGCCACCAGTCAGGCAATCCCTAGCGAAGGCGCGCCTTATGCCACTCTAGACGAGCTGGCTAATTGTGCCGCCTTGGCACTTGGCTCACCCTCTTACTTTGGATCAATGGCCGCCCCACTCAAACATTTTATCGATCAGACCTCGACAATTTGGATGACCGGCGGACTCATCGACAAACCCGCCTGCGCTTTCACTAGCGCCAGCTCAATGCATGGCGGACAGGAACAATGCCTGCAATCGATGATGATTCCCTTGTTACACCACGGCATGATTTGGGCTGGATTGCCCTATAAAAATAAGGCACTGATCAACACCACCACTGGTGGTACACCTTATGGCGCCAGTCACTTAGCCACAGCAACCAGCGAAAACAATTTAAGCAAAGATGAAATATCTCTTTGTGAAGCACAAGGTAAACGGATTGCAGAGCTGGCTCTAAAACTGGCTAAATAAACATAAATACCAGCGCGCTAAATAAAATAATAGCCATAAAAAAAGGCCATGCATCTCGCTGAATGCATGGCCTTTCGTTTTTCACATCTGGCCTATCAAATGAACAAATAACGCAATTAAAAGCGCGGCAATTCAATATCCTGAAAAAGCAAATCAACCTCTTGGCGGTTGGACGCTTCCATCGCAGCAATAACTCGATCTTTCGTCAAATGCGGCGCAAAAGACTCAATGAACCGATACATATAACCACGAATAAACGTATTATTACGAATGCCAATTTTGGTGCAGCTGTCTTCAAATAAATGCGAAGCATCCAGTGCAACTAAATCTGAATCTTGCTGCTCATCGTATGCCATAGAAGCAACAATCCCGACACCTAAACCCAAACGAACATAGGTTTTGATAACATCAGAATCCGCCGCAGTGAAAACCACATTAGGCTCAAGCTCGGCTTTTTGAAACGCATGATCTAGTTGAGATCGACCTGTAAAGCCAAAAACATAAGTCACTATAGGATATTTAGCCAGCGCCTCTAATGTTAATACTCCAACTTGAGCCAAAGGGTGATCTTTCGGCACAACAACACATCGATTCCAAGTATAACAAGGCAGCATTATCAAATTACCAAACTGCTCTAAAGCTTCTGTCGCTATAGCAAAATCCACCACTCCGTCATTGGCCATTTCAGCAATTTGCATCGGCGTTCCTTGATGCATATGCAAGGCCACCGCTGGATAACGCTCTATGTACTCATGAATAACATTCGGCAACGCATAGCGCGCTTGAGTATGCGTAGTGGCAATATCTAGAGATCCTTTACGCTCATCACTAAATTCGCTAGCCACTCGCTTAATATTCTGAGTCTGATTAAGAATTTCACCGGCCAACGCAATAATCTTCTCACCGGCAGGCGTTACATGCGTTAAATGCTTGCCACTACGAGCAAAAACTTCAACGCCCAATTCATCTTCCAAAAGACGAATCTGCTTGCTAACACCTGGTTGAGATGTATAGAGACTCTGTGCAGTAGCCGACACATTTAAGTCATGGCGCGCTACTTCCCAAATATACCTAAGCTGCTGTAACTTCATCGAGCGCCTTATTCCAAAAAGAGTTAAAAACAGAAGAAAACATTACTTTATAGAATAGAGAAAAACCTCTAATGTTGCTAGCTTAAATCAGCGAAAGAAAGAATACGATGGATTTTATTTGGTATATTTTTGCCGGCGCCGCCGTTGGGCTGGCCGTCGGCATCACGGGTGTTGGTGGTGGCTCTTTAATGACCCCGCTATTACTGCTATTTGGCTTTCCACCTCATATTGCCATTGGCACCGACCTTATGTATGCAGGAATCGCGAAGAGCACGGGCGTATATTTGCACGCAAAACGCGGCAATGTTAATTGGAAAATAGTTGGTGCCATGACAGCAGGCAGCCTTCCTGCCTCTTTTATTACCGTATTAGCCTTGTCTCAATTCGAAAAACCAGATTATTACCAACAAATATTGACGGGCACCCTAGGCGTAATGCTACTAACAACCGCGTTAGCCATCATTTTTCGAGAAAAACTACTATCTCGTTTTGACTTCCAAATGCCAGAGGCTC
Organism: Marinomonas sp. TI.3.20; assembly: GCF_038155025.1. Taxonomy (NCBI): domain Bacteria; kingdom Pseudomonadati; phylum Pseudomonadota; class Gammaproteobacteria; order Oceanospirillales; family Oceanospirillaceae; genus Marinomonas; species Marinomonas sp. TI.3.20. Next base: position 9,475 of record NZ_JBAKAS010000021.1, read on the forward strand.
GCAGTCTAAGAGTCATTTTCTTTTGCGGCATAATTCTTGGCATCTTAGTCACTCTAACATCAGTAGGCGCTGGCGCACTGGGAACCGCCATTATGATGGTATTATTCCCTGTAATGCGCGCCAAAAACATTGTCGGCACCGATCTCGCTCACGCCGTCCCTTTAACGCTTGTGGCTGGTTTAGGGCATGTTTTTCTTGGTAACGTGGATTACACCTTATTAGCCGGTTTATTAATTGGCTCTATACCAGCCATTTACCTAGGCACTCAAATCTCTACCTATGTCCCAAACAAGGTTTTGCAACCCATATTGGCAAGCGCTTTAATGGTCTTTGGCTTGAAATATCTATTCTTCTAAAAAAACGCTATAAAACCCAGCCCTGACGGTTCATTAACGAGTGAAAACAAGATACTGTAAGGGCTATAACTATTATGCAGTAAACAGGAAACCCCGTAATGAGCAATACACGCCTTGAGGATTTAAACATAGCCTCCTTTACCTCTTTGGTAACCCCTACAAAATTAAAACAAACCTTGCCTGTCAGCGAAGATGTAAGTCACCGCATCACCACCGCTCGCGACACCATTAAAAACATCATGGACGGCAAAGACCATCGCCTAGCGATTGTGATTGGGCCTTGCTCTATTCACGATACAGAAGCGGCCTTGGATTATGCTCATCGCCTGAAAGAACTTGCAGAAAAAGTAAGCGATTCACTTTATATTATTATGCGCGCTTATTTTGAAAAGCCTCGTACTACCGTAGGTTGGAAAGGGTTAATCAACGATCCAAACCTTGATGGCACCTTCGATATCGATAAAGGCCTACACATTGGCCGCAAACTGCTAATTGATCTTGCTGAAATAGGCCTACCTCTTGCTACAGAAGCACTAGACCCTATCTCTCCACAGTATATCCAAGATCTAATCAGCTGGTCAGCAATTGGCGCTCGCACCACAGAATCCCAAACACACCGTGAAATGGCCTCTGGTCTTTCTGGGCCCGTAGGCTTTAAAAACGGCACAGATGGCTCATTGTCTGTTGCGGTTAATGCCATGCAATCAGTTTCTCACCCGCACTCATTCCTAGGCATTAACGAAGAAGGCCAAGTCGCCATTGTTAACACCAAAGGTAATGAGTACGGTCACGTCGTACTTCGTGGTGGCAACGGCCTACCAAACTACGACGCCGCAAACGTCGCAAAAGCTGAAGCCGCGCTGACATCCGCCAAGCTAAAGCACAATATCATGATCGATAGCTCTCACGAGAATTCAAACAAAAAACCAGAACGCCAAGTAACCGTTGTAGAAGATGCGACTCAGCAAATTCTTGATGGCAACCAGTCTATTATGGGGTTGATGATCGAAAGCAACATTGGCTGGGGCAATCAAAAAGTACCTGCTGACAAAAACGACCTCCAATACGGCGTGTCAATTACCGACGCCTGCATCGATTGGGAAGCTACAGAAAAAACTTTGCTGACCATGGCTGAACAACTGAAAGACGTTTTACCAAAACGCGAACGCAGCTAAATTTAAAGCACAAAAAAAAGGGTGCCGATCAATCGATCAGCACCCTTTTTTAGTATTTTCTAACGCTACATAAACGCGTTATCAGTTACTGTATGGTCTGTTGAATCTTTCACAGCCGTTAACCCTGGCACTTTTTCAATCAGCGTTTTCTCAACACCTTCTTTAAGCGTTAGGTCAACCGCACTACAACCTTGGCAACCACCACCAAATTGCAAGACAGCCACTTGACCATCAATCACTTCCACTAAACTGACCTCACCACCGTGAGATGCCAATCCTGGGTTAATATCAGAATAAAGCACATAATTGATTTGGTCTTCAATAGGGCTATCCACACCAACTTTCGGCATTTTCGCATTGGGCGCTTTGATTGTTAGCTGGCCGCCCATTTTTTCCGTGGCATAATCGACAAAAGCTTCATCTAAAAAGTTTATTGAGTTCTTCTCAATATACACTTTCAGCTTAGGAAGATTTAGAATCTCATCCGTTTCGTTTACTTCATCAGGACGGCAATATGCCAAACACGTTTCCGCATAAGGGGTGCCAGGCTGCTGGATAAATATACGCACAGCAATACCTTCAACACCTTGTTTTTCAAGTAAAGAAGATAGGTACTCTTGAGCGCCATCAGTAATAGTAATATTCATAATAACCCTTCTTAAATCGGTAACACTGTCAATACGAGCATATTACAGCAGATGCACTTTAAAACCAAAGACCTAGTAAAAAAGTAAGGTATTTTTCATTATTCGTACAATGTTCGATATTCAATAAGACTTATAAGAAAAACCGCTATAGATATAGGCAAATATTCATTTTTAGAATAAGGGAATTTTGATAGAGTTACATAACTAAAATTTTATTAACGATGGTTTATTACTTTATGTATCAATACGACGCAATTGACCAACAGCTTGTTGATGAGCGTGTAGCACAGTTTCGTGATCAAACACGCCGCTACCTTAATGACGAACTGAGTGAGCAAGAGTTTTTGCCGCTACGATTACAAAATGGGCTTTACATACAGCGTTATGCACCAATGCTTCGTATTGCCATCCCATACGGTATGCTTTCAAGTGAGCAGCTACGCAAGTTAGCTGATATTAGCCGTCGCTATGACCGCTCTTACGGACACTTCAGTACCCGCCAAAACTTACAATTGAACTGGCCAAAACTTGAAGATGTCCCTGATATTCTACAAGAACTAGCACAAGTTCAGATGCACGCGGTACAAACCAGCGGCAACTGTATTCGCAACACTACGACCGACCAATATGCGGGCGTTATAGCTGACGAAATAGTCGACCCTCGCCCCTATTGTGAACTTATTCGCCAATGGTCTACTTTTCACCCTGAGTTTGCTTTCTTACCACGCAAATTCAAAATTGCGGTTAATGCGACTGAATCTTCAGATCGCGCGGCCATACAAGTCCATGATATTGGTCTGCAAATTAAGAAAAACGACGCCGGTGAAATCGGTTTTAAAGTCATCGTCGGTGGTGGACTTGGTCGCACCCCTATGGTGGGCGTTACCATCAGTGAATTTATTCCACGTGCTGACTTGCTGACTTACCTTGATGCCATTATTCGCGTCTATAATCAGCAAGGTCGTCGCGACAATAAATACAAAGCGCGCATTAAGATTCTAGTGAAAGCGCTTGGCATTGAAGAGTTTCGCAACCGAGTTGAGGCGGAATGGGTTCATTTACGCGGCAAAGAAAGCACGATTCCAATGAGTGAGTTTGATCGCCTATCCAGCTTTTTTTCTGAGCCAGCATACGAATCACTAACGAACAACCCGGTAGAACTAACGAGCAAACTAGCCAACAGCGCTGGCTTTTCACGCTGGCATGAGCGCAATACATTTGAGCACAAAAAACCAGGCTACCGCATCGTAACACTTACCCTTAAAAAACCGGGGCAAGCACCAGGCGATGCGACCTCAGATCAAATGGAAAAAGCCGCAGACTTGGCTGATCAGTTCAGTTTCGGTGAGCTCCGCGTGAGCCACGAACAAAACTTAGTTCTTGCTGATGTTCGTCAAGATCAGCTTGTTGCTATATGGGAAGCCGCCAAAGAAGCTGGCTTTGCTACACCAACTCTTGGCTTACTAACGGATATGATTTGCTGCCCAGGTGGCGACTTCTGCGCACTGGCAAACGCAAAATCCATCCCTATTGCCGACCAAATCCAGCAAACATTCGACAACCTTGATTACCTTTATGATCTAGGTAATATCGATTTGAATATTTCTGGCTGCATGAATGCCTGTGGTCATCACCATGTCGGTAATATTGGCATTCTTGGCGTCGATAAGAAAGGCCAAGAGTTTTATCAAATATCCATTGGTGGCGCTTCAGGCAACGATGCCAGCATCGGCAAAATCCTCGGCCCATCTTTCGCGCAAGAAGATATAACCAGAGTCATTCAAACGCTAATGGATGTCTATGTGAACAACCGTACGGATGAAGAACGTTTTATCGACACTTACCGCCGCGTTGGCATCACACCATTTAAAGAGGCCGCTTATGCCAAAGCTAATTAAGAACGGAGACATTGCCGACAACCTGTACACTTGGCAGCAAGACAGCGAAGCCGCTGCGTCTGACACAGCAATCGTACCCATGACAAAATGGCTAGCTGAAAAAGAAAGTATTGGCCCAGTCGCCGGAATATGGATTGATGCAGGTGAAGGCACTGAAGCACTAGCTGACGTCGATCTAAATCAATTTGCTGTGATTGGTATTCATTTTCCAGCATTTGTTGATGGTCGTGGTTTCTCTTACGCACGCTTACTACGTGAACGCCTAGGCTATAAAGGTGAAATTCGCGCCTTAGGAAACTTTATTCCTGATCAACTAGGCTACTTACTAAGAGTTGGCTTTAACAGCTTCCAATTCAATGAAGATGTGAATTTAGAAAAAGCATTGGTACTGCATAAATCTTTCTCCACCGCATACCAAGGCGATGTCATCGAGCCAAGACCGATGTTTCTACGTCGCTAAAGACTAAATCTATCGTCAGCATTCCGACAAAAGGCCCTTTTAAGGGCCTTTTCCTATTGCGTATTGTAGCCACCCTGATTATCGTATGACTTGGAAAGTGATTGATTTTTAAAGGACCTTATCGTGTCGAAAAAAAACATAACCTGTCTTCTTGCAGGACTACTACTGTCAAGCGTTGCTCAAGCGACGACCGCCTACGTATCAGATATTCAATTTGTTGCGATTAGAGAAGGTCAGAATAACAATACACGCGCCGTTGAACGTGGCATCAAAAGTGGCACTCCTCTTGAAGTGCTTGAACAAGAAAATGGGTACACTAAGGTTAAAACACCAAGTGGCAACGAAGGCTGGATTGCTGACTACTTTCTAAGTGACGACGCGGTCACAAGAGATCAAGTTATTAGCTTACAAACTAAGCTAACGGCGCTATCTGACAGCAAACAAAAGATTAACGCTGAATTGCAAAACAGCAAACAAGACATAGACAACTTAAATACCAAAGTTACGACATTGGAGAATGACAAAAACCTACTCATTAAGCAGCTTCAGCAGAATGAAACGCTTACCGAAAAGGCCAAATCCATCGTATCTCAAAATGCTGACGTTACTTATCAGGTAACCTCTTTAAAAGAACAGCTGGCCATCGCTAAATCGGAAGCCAATAAACAAGAAGATACCACTCAGCAAAAATGGTTTGCCATTGGCGCCGGCACACTACTAGGCGGCTTAATAATTGGCATTTTCATTCCTTTGTCACGTAAAAGAAAAAGCAACACTGGCTCATGGAGCTAATAGGTAAATAGCATGGATGCATCTATCGTACATTCCTTTTTCTTGATTTTCGGTGGTGCGGCGATTGTTGCATCGATCGCCTTATACACCAAGCAACCGATGATAATTGCCTATATTGCATTGGGCGTCTTGCTTGGACCTTATGGGCTGTCACTCATCAATGAACCAAAACTCATGGATGACATGAGCCATGTAGGCATCATTTTTCTACTTTTTTTGCTTGGCTTAGATATGCAGCCCAGCCACTTAATCAACATGCTTAAAAAAGCATCTTGGATTGCCCTGCTAAGTTCTGCTGCGTTTGCCCTACTTGGCTATTTAGTAGCTATTTTATTTGGCTACACAGAGCTAGAAAGCCTTATTATTGGTGTGGCGATGATGTTCTCCAGCACCATTGTCTGCATTAAACTGTTACCAACCACAGTACTGCACCACAAGCACACAGGAGAACTTGTGGTTGGGTTATTGTTATTGCAAGATATCATTGCCATTGGCGTACTTCTCGTACTCTACAGCGTCTCAGGAGATACCCACGATGGCGTAATGCAATACCTCAAACCGCTTATCGCATTACCCCTTCTCATTGGTGCGGCTTTTTTGTTCGTCAAATATATATTACTCAAGCTGATCACTCGCTTTGATCGGTTCCACGAATACATTTTTTTAGTCTCTATCGGTTGGTGCTTATCGATGGCGGTGCTTGCAGAATACGCAGGGCTATCCTCTGAAATGGGGGCTTTTATTGCTGGCGTAGCACTCGCAACCAGCCCAATATCACAATACATAGCCACTCATTTAAGACCATTAAGAGACTTTTTCTTAATACTTTTTTTCTTTACCATCGGCGCCAGCTTCAATTTAGGGTTACTTAGTGCCGTCATTGTGCCCGCTCTTATTTTGGCCATTGGCTCTATGCTAATCAAACCCGTAGTGTTTCGATTTTTATTAAAAGGCATTAAAGAAGATGCAAGTACGTCTTGGGAAGTTGGCTTTCGCTTAGGCCAAGTCAGTGAGTTTTCCTTATTAATCGCCTATCTTGCCGCCAATATTGGAATTATTGGTACAGAAGCGTCAAATGTCATTCAAGCAACAGCAATCCTAAGCTTCGCATTATCCACTTATGTTGTTATTTTGAACTTCCCAAATCCGATAGCAATATCAGATAGATTGCGCAGAGACTAGGTTTAACGGTTTTCTTTGTTATAATCTCTTTCTAGAAAACAGGGGTTTCTAAAATGCTTTTCAAAGCCCCCTTTCTTTAAGTATGTAAAATATAATAGAATACCGCGAAATACCTGACTACAAACAAAGAAAAGTCTTGTATACTAACGCGCAAATTTCGTCCCTAACTTATTTAGAGTAATCTAATGGCTGACTTATCAAAATACAGAAACATCGGTATTTTTGCTCACGTTGACGCGGGTAAAACTACTACTACAGAACGTATTCTTAAACTTACCGGTATGATCCACAAAATCGGTGAAGTACATGAAGGTGAATCTACAACTGACTTCATGGAACAAGAAGCAGAACGCGGAATAACCATCCAGTCTGCAGCGGTAAGTTGTTTCTGGAAAGATCACCGTTTTAACGTTATCGACACACCTGGACACGTTGACTTCACAGTAGAAGTTTACCGTTCTTTGAAAGTCCTTGACGGTGGTATTGGTGTATTCTGTGGTTCTGGTGGTGTTGAACCTCAATCAGAAACTAACTGGCGTTATGCTAACGAATCTGAAGTAGCACGTATCATTTTCGTAAACAAACTTGACCGTCTTGGCGCAAGCTTCTACCGCGTAACAGAGCAAGTTCAAAAAGTACTTGGCGCTCACCCGCTAATCATGGTTCTACCTATCGGCACTGAAGATGAATTCGTCGGTGTTGTTGACCTATTAAGCCGCAAAGCTTACATATGGGATGAAACTGGTCAGCCAGAAAACTACAAAGTTGAAGACGTTCCTGCTGACATGGCAGAAATCGTTGAAGAATATCGCGAGAAACTACTAGAAACAGCGGTAGAGCAAGACGACGATATCATGATGGCGTACATGGACGGTGAAGAACCTTCTATGGAAGACATTAAACGTTGTATCCGTAAAGGTACTCGTGACCTTGCGTTCTTCCCTACTTACTGTGGTTCTGCCTTTAAAAACAAAGGCATGCAGCTTCTTCTTGATGCTGTTATCGACTACCTACCAAGCCCAACAGATGTTATTCCACAAGATCTTACGGACGAAGAAGGTAATCCAAACGGTGAAAAAGCGATTGTTGATGCTAACGAACCGTTTAAAGCACTTGCATTCAAAATCATGGATGACCGTTTTGGCGCGCTAACATTCGTACGTGTTTATTCTGGTGTGCTAAACAAAGGTGATACGATTCTAAACAGCTTCACAGGCAAAACAGAACGTGTTGGCCGCATGGTAGAAATGCAAGCTGACGACCGTAAAGAAATCAGTTCAGCGCAAGCTGGTGATATCATGGCGATCGTAGGCATGAAAAACGTACAAACTGGTCACACTCTTTGTGATCCTAAGCACCCTTGTACGCTTGAAGCAATGGTTTTCCCTGAGCCAGTAATCTCTATCTCTGTTACACCGAAAGACAAAGGCGGTAACGAGAAAATGGGCGTTGCGATCGGTAAAATGGTTGCAGAAGATCCAACATTCCGCGTTGAAACTGATATCGATTCAGGTGAAACAATCCTTCGCGGTATGGGTGAGCTTCACCTAGACATCAAAGTTGATATCTTGAAGCGTACCTACGGTGTAGACCTTATTGTTGGTCAACCACAGGTTGCTTACCGTGAAACAATCACGAAAGAAATCGAAGATACTTACACGCACAAGAAACAATCTGGTGGTTCTGGTCAATTCGGTAAAATCGATTACCGCATCAAACCAGGTGAGCCAGGCTCTGGCTTTGTATTCTCTTCTTCTGTTGTGGGTGGTAACGTACCAAAAGAGTTCTTCCCTGCTGTAGAGAAAGGCTTTAAGTCTATGATGAACGAAGGTGTTCTAGCTGGCTTCCCAGTACTAGACGTTGAAGTTCAATTGTACGACGGTGGCTTCCACGCAGTTGACTCCTCTGCTATAGCCTTTGAAATCGCTGCTAAAGGCGCTTTCCGTCAGTCTATCCCTAAAGCTGGCCCTCAGTTGATCGAACCAATCATGAAAGTGGATGTGTTTACTCCTGATGATCACGTTGGTGATGTAATCGGTGACCTTAACCGTCGCCGCGGCATGATCAAAGACCAAGAGAAAGGTTTGACTGGTGTTCGCATCAAAGCAGACGTTCCTCTTTCTGAAATGTTTGGTTACATCAGTACTCTACGTACAATGACATCTGGTCGTGGTCAGTTCTCTATGGAGTTCTCTCACTACCTACCATGTCCTTCTAACGTTGCTGAAACAGTTATCGCAGCTGTTAAAGACAAGAAAGAACAAGAGAAAAAAGACAAGTAATATCACTTTATTACCGTCTTAAAAAAACCCGATGCAGTTTCTGCATCGGGTTTTTTATTACGCCAAATAAAAGACGCAACCCTTCCCACTTTTTTTTTGACACAAAAAAATCGCCCTATAGGCGACTTTTTAAACAACAAACATTCATATCAAAAACATTAAAATGGCACTGGGTATTCTTTGAATACAGTCATGATATCAGCAAGAACCTCATCAGAAAGCGCCAAATCAAAAGCAGACATATCTTCTTTAAGCTGTGCCAAGGACGTTGCACCAATAATAGTTGATGTCACACCATCCACCTGATTACACCAAGCTAATGCCAGCTGAGCAGGTGATAAGTTGTGTTTTTTAGCTACTTCTAAATAACCTAATACCGCTTTTTCAGACAACGCTGTATCTCTAAATAAGCCATTACGTTGCGCATAAGCCCAACGACTCCCTTCAGGACGTGCGCCACCGACATATTTACCCGTTAAAGCGCCTGCGGCCAATGCTGACCAAGGCAGATAAGCAACACCTTCATGCACACAGTTTTCTATCAAATAAGGCCAATCTTTCGCATGTAAAAGACTGAACTCATTTTGGATAGACGCAACACGGGGTAAGTCATATTTATCACTCAAACGAATGTATTCGTTTATCCCCCAAGTTGTATCATCAGATAAACCAAAATGACGAATCTTGCCCGCCTTAACACAAGCATCAACCCCTCGCAGGATATCCAGCATTTGCGCTGAATGCTCATCTCTGTCGATATCACTAAACGTGACTTGCCCAGGAAAATGTTTAGAGAAATGAGGATGAGGGCGATTCGGCCAATGCAACTGATACAAATCAATATAGTCCGTTTGCAAGCGCGCTAGCGAAGCATCAACCGCAGCAATAACCGCAGCACCGGTAATTGGACCGCCATCACGGATATAATCAAGCCCAACACCCGCTATCTTAGTCGCCAAAACAAACTCTTCACGACGGGATGGATTACGGGACAGCCAATTACCTATGATTGTTTCTGTTTTACCATAAGATTCAGGCGTTGGTGGTACAGAATACATTTCAGCGGTATCGATGAAATTAACCCCATTCGCCAAAGCATATTCAATCTGAACATCCGCATCCGCTTGGTTATTTTGAGTTCCCCATGTCATGGTTCCTAAACAAACCCTTGATACATTCAGACCGGTTCGACCAAGTGGTACATACTTCATTATTTATTCCTTTAAGATTCAATACAGCGCAAAAAAAGCACCGCGAAAAATAGTGATTATTAATGTAATAAAAAAAGAACTATCAGGCTAGTTTTATCAATGAAAACAATAAGGATGCATAAAAACAAACATAGCCAAGAGGGATTCAGCTAGCAGAAAGAGGAAGGCAACCCCAACAAGGCATCAGCACTCACACTGCATACCCTGTCAAGAAAGTACCGACAACCTAATTATCAGGCAGTGTGACGTTTACCTCAAGAATGGAACAGTCTTCGATGTTTTCAAGTTGAATTTGAACATCTTCACTGCCCACTTTCACATACTTTCTAATCACATCAATGATTTCTTGCTGCATTTGAGGCAAGTAGTCTGGTTGTTTGCGCTTACTGCGTTCGTGCGCAACAATAATTTGTAAGCGATCCTTTGCAACCGACGCGGAGCTTGGCTCACTTTTGCTCTTAAAATAATCAAAAATCCCCACACTAACCTCCTAACAGTCGTTTAAAAAATCCCTTTTTCTGGACATCCAGAAAACGCAAAGGTCGCTCTTCACCCATCAATCGATCCACCGCATCCATATAGGCTAGTCCTGCGGCTGACTCTGTGTCCAAAATAACTGGCGTACCTTGGTTTGACGCTTTAAGAACCGCTTCAGATTCAGGAATAACACCCAACAATGGGATCGCCAAAATATCTTCAACATCAGACACGCTCAGCATTTCGCCCAAAGCGACACGCTCAGGATGATAACGCGTTAGCAGCAAGTGCTCTTCGATTGGCTCTTTGCCTTCTTCTGCACGGCGCGATTTACTTTGTAAAATCCCCAAAATACGATCCGAGTCACGAACCGAAGACACTTCAGGGTTGGTTACAACAATCGCCGCATCAGCAAAATACAACGCCATTTGTGCGCCTTTCTCAATACCCGCTGGCGAATCACAGATAATATAATCAAAGTCTTTAGCAAGTTCTTCCAAGACACCTTGAACACCCTCTTGTGTGAGAGCATCCTTATCTCTTGTTTGCGAGGCTGGAAGAATAAATAAATCTTTTGTTCTTTTATCTTTAATCAATGCCTGAGTCAGAGTCGCTTCTTTATTAATCACATTAACAAAGTCATAAACAACACGACGCTCACAACCCATAATTAAATCTAGATTACGCAAACCCACATCGAAATCGATAATTACTGTTTTAAATCCTTTTAATGCAATCCCCGTCCCTATTGCTGCACTGGATGTCGTCTTACCAACACCACCCTTGCCTGAGGTGACCACTATGATCTTTGCCAATGCTGTATCCCCCGATGACTTCTTCAAGAAGCCGATCCATAAATATAACTAATAAAATTTAAACGTCTAAAGCGGTATAATTTCTAAACTATCGTCAACCAATAACACTTGTGCCGCTTCTTTCCAAATAATTTTTTGCAACGCATCAGTCAGCATAAAATTACCAGCAATAGAAACCAGTTCTGCTTCCATGCTTTTACAAAAGATTCGAGCTTCTACATCGCCCTTAACACCTGCTAACGCTCGCCCACGAAGTGCACCATAAACGTGTATATTACCGTCTGCTAACACCTCAGCACCGGCACTCACCTGGGTTAAAATAATCAGATCGCCTTCAGCGTATACCTGCTGCCCTGAGCGAATAGGTTTAGTAATTACCTTGGTTGACTGAGGCACTAAGCGCTCTTCAACTACCGTCTTCACTACCACGTCAGGACTTACCGAGGTAGTAACTGGCTCAGGAACATTAATAGATCGCGTTTTACTCGCTGGTAACAATGGAGTTACCACGTCAGCATACCAAGTTGGCTTATCGTCTTGATTACAACGCCAGCCTATAACACAAAGTCCCAAATGATTAAGCGAGTTAACTAATGACTCAAACGAGGCAAGAGGAACATCTTCTTTTATCTTTGATAGATCAACAATAATAGGTGCTTGATTAAAAAAATGCGGCACTTGATCAATTTTCTCTTTTAACTGAGAAAGAATGCTTTCAAGAGAAAGCGTTTGAATTTCAAGTAATACCGTCGTTACTACACTTCCTTTTAACTGGAAGCCTAAGTCTGTCATGCAAACTATCCTTTTGTTGTACCCTAGACCCTCAATTGGTAATGGGCGTACCTTATTACTCTTAATAGAGCCTAAAAACTCATATTCTATCAAGGTTGCTGATTAAAGAAAGGCATGTAACCAAAGTCTTTACATCAAATTTGAACTTTGATTGATACATTCATATAGTGCCCTATAAATCTCACCGTGTACAATAACAACCAGATTAATAACCTCATGATTAATATAATGTTTTACGGTTTATTTACAAGGTTGTTCCCCTATTTCTGGGGAAAACTTTATCCCCTCAGAAATATCCACTTTTTAGCGCTCTAACTTTTCACAGCAAACTCAGGCGAGAGCCTGCTAACACCCAACCCGCCTTGCTTTGTTAATCGAATTTGTACCGGTATACGCTCTTTTAAAGCCTGTATATGACTGATAATACCAATGGTTTTGCCAGAGGATTGTAAATTGTCCAATGCATCTAAAGCGGACTCTAAAGTGTCGTTGTCTAAGGTGCCAAAGCCTTCGTCTAAAAACAGCGAATCAATGCTAGTTTTATGAGATACCAAATCCGATAACGCCAGCGCCAGCGCCAAACTCACCAAGAAAGACTCACCACCAGACAAGGTTTTGGTGTCTCTCGAGGCATTCGCTTGCCAAGTGTCCACAACAGATAATGCCAAGGCTTCATCGGACTTACGCTCTAACTGATAACGTTTATGGAGAATAGACAAATGTTGATTCGACAAATACACCAAATGATCCAAGGTTAAGCCTTGAGCGAAACGACGGAATTTCGCTCCATCTGCAGAACCAATTAAATGATTCAAACGATCCAAATGAATTAAATTGTCCCGTAGCGCTTCTAATTCTTTTACGGAAGACTCTGCTTGCGCACGACGCCGATGCTCTTCTTTAATTTTTTGAGCCACTTCGCCTCGCTTTCGATTTAATATAGCGTGCTCACTTTCAAGCTGCTCAACCTGTGCTAACAAGGCCTCAAGAGAAATATCATCGCTCACATTCAGACCCGCCTCTTGCTTCTCAACATGCTCATCATAGGCGGTTTTCGCTTGCTTCAATAAAGCGGATTGCCGAGTATTGGCGTCTTTCAATTCAACCAAGGTATGCTGCAACTGAGCGACATCAGCATCAGGCAAGCACGCGGCTTTCCACACCTCTTCTATTTGAGAACCTTCTACGTCAAAGCCTTTTTCATTTAAGGTGTTCAACCAAATAGATTGCGCCTTATCGAATTCGTCTTTCAACGCGCTGATCACTTTCTCAGCCTCTTTTTGAGAAGTTGTGGTCGCTGTTAATGCCGTTTGAGCCACCTCTCGTGCTTTTGATAAGGTCTCTAATTCAGCCCGAGCCGATTCCAATGATTGATGCGCTTGCGCCCTAAAGGCCGCTAAGGTTTGATCACCTAATACTTGCTTTAAGCTCTCTTCTATCTCACTCAGAGATACTTGCAGTGCATTAGATTGGCTTCGTGCGGCTTCCACCTCAACCAAGTTTTCTTTGACTCGCTCATCTAACGATGTGATTTCAAACGTTAAACGCTCAATTTGCTGGTGCTGTACATCGTAGTTTTTCTTCGCATCGCGCCAAGCCGTTAAGGACCCTTGCAACGCCTGCAAAGAGTCTGCTAAAGGTTCAACCAAATACATTTTTGGCACACCAGATGAGATCATCGAAGCCATTAAAGACGTTCGCATAGCATCCGTCTCTGCGATCAGATTCTTCTGCTCTGCCACCTTGGTATCAAATCGCTCACGCAGTAAGTGTCCTTCAGATTCTTTCTCTTGCAACTGCAATGACATTGCTTGGAGTTGTGCACTGGCATTATTGACTTCAACGTCCAACGCAAGGCGTTGCTGATGCTTTTCCACCAGCTGGACATTCAACTCACTTACCTCACGCCATTCCTCATGAGCTTGCTTAACCGCCGAGTTCATTTGCACAAGATCAAAATCGCTTAATGGCGTCATTTCAATAAGAAGATTTAATAACGCCAAAAGTTGCGACTCAGATTCCGCCAGCTCTTGCGCCAAAGAATCTCGCTGCGCTTGGCGGTTTTTCAATTCGTTCTCTACAATACCTTGCTCTGACTTTAACTCTTGACCGATTCGCACCAAGCTTTCTAACTCAGATTTTAATTGCTCCAATCGGGCTTGATTGTCAAAATTTACGTCTTGGTGCAAAGCATGTTCAAGGTCATGGTGACCCGAGCCGCACAAAGGGCAATGATCATCGTCACCCAATGCTTCTCTCATCTCATTCAAGGCCACAATATGACGCTCTGCTTCTACTAAGCTTGCCAAATCTTTGTAATGTGCTTTTTTCTCAGGATAAGCCTGACGAGCCAAGGCTATTTCATTTTCTTTAGTTTCAAACTTATCTTTCAGTGAGATAATCGAAGCGTCAAGCGGTGCTAATTGCGCCAGTTTATTACTATAACTTTCGTAACGACTCACAAGATCCGTAGATTTTTGCTGTTTATTTTCCAGCCTTCGGACATGCGCTTGCCAATCATCCCATTCGCGACCAGATGAGAGCGTCAGACAGTCCGCTGCAATGGACCTCGCCTGTTCGATAACGAGATCAAGATGATTTTTCTGTTGTGAAACCTGATTTTTATGGTTTTTAAAATCTGCCAATGCACTGTCTAACTGCGCCTGCGCTGTCGTTATTTCAGGCGCCAAATTCATTAATCTTTGAGTTTGGTTTTGACATGTATTGTTCTGATGCAGCCAATTCGATACTTGCGCTTCAATAGATTCAGGAGCTTGCCATTCCGCTAAGCTTTGCTTGCTTGCCTCATACGCTTGTTGATTTTGCACCAAGCTTGATGACTGAGAATCACGCTCTTGAAGTATCGCCTGATGCTTCTGCTCCGCCTTAATCTGTCGCTCTTTTACCGTGTTTAGCTGCTCGCTTACATTATCTCGACGAGACAGTAACGGCTGAATCGTCGTTGTTATCTCATTATTGAGCGCTTCCCAAGCGAGTGATTGCGCATCAAATAATTGCTTGGCATCACCAACCTTTTGCTCCAACACGTTAAATTGCGTGTCTTGCTCTGTTTGTCGTGCCGATATTTCATGCCACTCGGCTTGCGCATTTTTCTCACGACCTTGTATGTCTGTTAAAGCATGATATTGGGGCTTTAAACGATTCGCCTCTTCCGCTTTTTCCAAAAGACTTTGTTGAGGTTTGAAAGCCTCTAACGCCAATAGTGCAGCCGTATTCTGTTGCTGACTTAATGCCAGACGTGATGCCAACGCTGTTTCTGTTTGTCGCCAAAGTAAGGTTTTTTTCTGCTGTTTCAAGATTTGGATCAACTGAGATTCTTGACCATCAAACTCTTTTTCTTGATCAACAAAAGCGTTCAATTCATCGTCTGATAAAAGCTGACGTTGTGCGTTTACCGCTTCTAATTGAATGATTTTCTGGCGTTCCGCTTTGTGCTTCTCAAATACCCACTGAGATACTTGCCCGTATATTTCAGTACCGGTTAACTCCTCGAGCAACTCCGCTCGATCATTTGCAGAGGCATTCAAAAATGCAGAAAAACCACCTTGAGCCAACAACATAGACTTAGTAAAACGCCCGAAGTCCAACCCTGTTAACTCAGCGATTTTAGTGATCTTCTCATTGATTTTAGTGGTTATAATAGTGCCATCGCGCTCACTTAATTCGCAATGTATTGGTTGAAGCTTGCCATCACTCACACCGCGCGCTCGTCGCTGGCTCCAAAACGCACGATAGCCTTTACCTTTTATTTCAAACTCAACTTCTGCCATACAATCTGAGGTATGACGTGTCATTAATTCATTCTGCGTCGGAGAGACTTTTAAACGAGGTGTTTCGTGATACAAAGCCAAACAGATGGCATCCAGCAAGGTTGATTTACCCGCCCCCGTCGGACCGACAATGGCAAACACGCCCGCATCATCAAATGGCGCCTTGGTAAAATCGATTTCCCACTCGCCTTTGAGCGAGTTCAAGTTTTTAAGTCGAAGCTTACAAATTTTCATGACGGTTCTCCTTCGCCATTACGCTGATAGGCTTCCATGTCTTCCAAACAATGGTTAAATAAATCGGTCAAAATCTTAGCTTCTTCTGTTTCTATCTCATCATTCGACTGTAAGTTTTTTTCAAACACATCACTCACCGTCAATTCAGACAAGGTTTTGCGACTTTCAAATATCTCATTCTTTTTCTCAACGGCGCTTTTGCGCATCACACGAAGCAATTCAATGGGTAAATCCTTGATGGCATCTAGCAAACGCTTATGAATATCGCTTAAATATTCGTCCGCAATGACAGTCACTTCTAACCAAAGCGTTTTATCCGACAGAGGTAATTCAGATATTTTTGTTAACAACGCTTTCAAATTACCTTTTAAACTCAACATCGGCTGGAAGCTTGGTACTTTACGCAATTCGATTGCTTCAGCCTTTGTATCAAATAGATCGAGCTCAGGTCTTTGTTCTACTGATTCATTTTCCAATAATAAAAGAGTATCAATCACCACAACCGTTTTATCTCGACCGAGCTCATCAAAGCTCAGCGGAATGGGAGAACCACTATAGCGAAACTTACCATCTTTACTGATCGCTTGAGCACGATGAATATGCCCTAAAGCTAAATAATCAAAGCGAGGAAATACAGACGTAGGCAAGGCTTCTAGAGTGCCGACATACAAATCACGAACCGACTCGCTAACCTGTCCGCCCATGGCGGTTAAATGCCCAGTACCAATAATCGGTACCGGTGACGTTAACGCTGCGTTTTTCGCTTTTGCCAACTCATACACCGACTGGTAGAAATTGCCAATCTGCGTCATTAACGCGAGCTTCTTATCTTGTTCAGATTGCCCTTGCGCACTTTGCATCACATCTCTAGGCCGTAAATACGGCACCGCGCACACCCAAGCGCAGACTTCTTGTTTTGCGCTCAGCAAAGGAATGACATGAGATTCAAGATCATCAAGCTGCGCTTGCGCCAACACATGCGTGCCTAAATATGACAACAAACTTTTAGACTCGTTAAGCATGCTCACTGAGTCGTGATTCCCACCCACAATCACCAACTGACAATCTAGTGCTTTCAAATCTAACACCAATTGGTGGTACATCTCTCGAGCGTAACTGGGTGGCGCACCCGTATCAAAAATATCGCCAGCAATGATGACAGCCCCAATCGATTCTTGTTTAATCAAAACCAACAACCAAGCAATAAAAGCCGCATGTTCGTCACGACGAGACTTGCCCATAAAATGTTGGCCAAGGTGCCAATCGGACGTATGTAGAATTTTCATGTACAACCTATTTCAATAAATCCCAAATAAACCTAATTGCAAACAGTCAAAAAACGCGTCCTTTCTAGACTAACGTATCTAGACTAGCGCACAAAATGCAACTGATTAACACGTATTCTCAAAGGGCGAAGTACTCGACTCCAGCTCTGCTCTGATATATTTTGACCATGATAGATAACATGCAACGGCGCGCCCTCGACCTCTGCCTGAGTACGCTCAAAAAATGCACCCAAGCTAGGATCTTGTAAAGAAATCTCTGCGGTTTGATGGCGTACAAAATGATATTGACCAAGAAAGTGAGCAGAAAAATCCAACAACGCCGCCTGCCAATATGGCTCGAACACCTGATTTTCAAACGTCGAAACCACCACCAGCGCCGTATCGTCAAGACCTAACTCATACAACAAACGCCCTTTTCGCACCCCTAAGGCGCTGCTCACTTGAAGAGAATCTTCCGTACGTAACGCCAGCACAAACGACCAAGCATCCGCAGACAACAAGGCTTTTTGAAGCACAACAGTCAAAGGCTCAGCCGCCACATTCACCGCCATACACTCAATAAACGCCTCGCCCCCCGCTACTGAGACACCCACATTAACTCGATCACCAAAAGAATCATCACCAGGGCCCAACAAAGTTAACGCCACCGCCTCATCGCTTAATGTTTCAGTATGAAGCAGAGAAAAAGTAGAAAAAACAAAAGGTAACTGAACCGACAGCGATAAATCCGCAACAACGGATGTTTGGCACGATAGAATTGAATGCCCATGATCACTATCGTACAAACGACATGCACCACAAACACCAGCACGACAGCCGTAGCGAACATCCGCTCCATGGGAAAGCAGCGACGTCAGCAAATTATCGCCTTCATCAACCTCAATTACCCTTCCATCCAAACAAATAGACAGTGTTCGCGAGCCCATACTTCAACCTAACTCAATAATAATTAACCCATTATGCCATAGACTAGAAAACACAAAGCAAAATAGCACTATAAAGACACCCACTTTACTTTCAGCACTATCGGGACACTCACTCAAAGTCTTCTAACAGCCTACTAACAAGACACCCACTTTAACTTATCAAGACAGCCATCAATACACGGCTATACTCTCATTACCAAAGGCTAAAATGGTATTGTCATTGAGGGTTAGAACGAGGTCAACTCGCGACGCTTGACCAATCAGGAAGTAAAAAAGAGGAAAACAAAAAACCGATACGAGCAAATACCACCAGCGTGATTGCCAGTAATAAAAAGTGTCTCTTATTGTTGAGATCTAGGTTTTAAGCAAGAAGCTTTGTGCCACACTGCCTAGGCTTTCGCAGCCTTCGGTTCGATTCACAGTAATACGCAATAGAAAGCTCACTCCCTACAATACTCGCTGTCTTTTCGCCAAATTGAGTAGCGATACAAAGCCAGTTATCAGAAGATATATTGAGCCGCTGTAGGATAGGCAAAAGTGATGCGTCAATGACACCTTTTTTGTCTTCTCGGATTATTCGTCCTGTCATATCGACCAACTCTAAATAGTCTTGCAGTAGAAATGGCAGACCTGCAGGCATCTTTTTTCTTGGATTTCCGACAAAAGGAAATAAAGCTTTTGGCTGTTGGTTTTCTTGGGCTGCTTGAACACGTTTTTTAACGCTTGTGAAATCAGAACGCTCGGGGCTATCACTTATACCCGATCGCACAGGATTTAAGTCCACATACGCCATACAAGCAATCAACGCCGCGTCATCCAATAAAGCTTGAGATTTAAACCGTCCTTCCCAAAACCTTCCTGTGCAAGCGTCTTCAAGATTTGCTTGCCGTGCAATGGGTTCGTTAAGCTCCCTCATAAACCAACTAATGTCCATAAGTCGATCCCGAAAGGTATCAACAGACGCCTCAACCAAACTCAAAGCAAAGTCTCGTTGCGACTCGCCTCTCACGTATTGTTGAGTGAAAATCGTACCCTTATGGAGTTTGTGCCAACGCTGCAAAACCTCCAGTCTTGTCCAATTTTTGACTTTGTCTTGGTTGATATGCAACACCACATGAAGGTGATTACTCATCACCGCATAAGAACAAACATCAATAGCAAATACGCTCGCTAAGAACAATAATCGCCTCTCAATCCAACCGCGCCTATGCTCATAACTGTTACCTGTTAATGCGTCTTCACCACATAGAAATGCCCTACGGACACATCTCGAAATGCAATGATAATAAGGCGTATCATCAACGCTGATTTGATCACTTCTTGACCTAGGCATTTTAACAACCTCACACTCTAATTTGACTGTACATTTATACAGTATAGATGTGATTTCCCTATGATCAAGCTGACGACTTAAAATCGTAATGACTGTTGTGTATTAAGGTGGGTGGCACGTAGATTCCGTAGATTTTGAAATGGAAGCAATAAAAATAGCGAGCCAGCGCAACCCTCCCATCAAAGCTAATGGGAGGGGAATTAACGCTAAAGATACGATGCTTATGCTTTGGGTGTAGACGCCAATAAGGCAACCAGTAAGCGCCAAAAGTCGCCGACGCTGTCTATTTCCATTCTTTCAGTTGGTGAATGCGCTCCGCGAATGTTTGGTCCGAAGGAGACCATTTCCATACCTGGGTATTTCGCGCCGATTATGCCGCATTCAAGGCCTGCATGGATGACTTTGACGTTCGCTTCTTGCCCCGTGACTTCTTTATGTACGGTTAAGAAGTGCTTTAATAAGCCAGCATTTGGATCAGGGCGCCAGCCTGGGTAACCATTTTCCAAAACTACGTTTGCGTCTATCAAGCTGAACGCGGATTTCGCGGTGTTTGATAAGTGATCCACAGCGGAGTTCACTAGAGAGCGAACTAATAAACAAGCATCAAAAGATTTGCCACCTTCTGGGTTGTTTTTTAGGTTGATCACGCCAAGGTTGCAAGAGGTTTCTGTCACCCCTTCTAGCTCCGTGCTCATACGATTAACGCCATGTGGCGCACAGCTAAGAGCGTTGATTAATGCGGTGTGTTGTTCTGCTGATAACTGAGTATCGACACTGGCATCACTCACTAGTACCTCTAGGTTTGCTTCAATGCTGCCATATTCCGCTTGGGTGTCCTGTTTAAATTGTTCGATGCATTGCTCGATGGCCGCTTTGTCTTTTGGGTCATAATTAAACGTAGCGCTCGCATCGCGAGAAATAGCGTTGCGTAACGTACCACCACTAAAAGCACTCAAACCAACAGGATAGGACAATTTGAGTCCGTTAAGAAAACGAACGAGTAATACATTGGCGTTGGCACGGCCTTTGTGAATATCCAAACCAGAGTGACCGCCACGTAAACCTGTGATGGTCACAGTGAACGCTTGAGCACCCTGCTCTGCTGGCAATACCTCATAATGTTTATCTACATTAATGTCCATTCCACCGGCACAACCGATGTACACATCGCCTCGGTCTTCGGAGTCTAGATTCAATAAGATTTTACCCTTAAGAATGCCTTCTTCGAGTTGTAAAGCTCCGCGTAGGCTGGTTTCTTCCTCGATGGTAAACAATGCTTCGATTGGTCCGTGTTGTAAATCGGTCGATTCCAACACAGCCAAAGCCGCGGCGACACCAATACCATTGTCTGCACCAAGAGTCGTACCAGTTGCATGCACCCAGCCATCGATAACACGAGTGATGATAGGGTCTGTCTCGAAATCATGATCCACGCCAGCGTCTTTTTGCGCCACCATGTCCAAGTGCCCCTGCAACACGACAGTTTCCGCTTTTTCCATTCCTTTGGATGCGGCCTTACGGATAACCAGATTTCCTACTGGGTCAACATAGGTGGTTAGCCCAAGGTCATGCGCCCAAGCGATAAGGTGATCACGTAATGCGGCTTCGTGGTAAGACGGTCTAGGAATATTACAAAGGGTTTGGAAATGTTTCCAAATGGCGTGCGGTTCAAGTGTCGTTAAAATCTGATTCATGTCTATCTCTTTGTTATTAGGCAAATATGCATAACAGCATTATTACAAACAGAGAATATGAAGCAATTGAAATTAAGACTAAGGGCTATGCACAAAACGTATGTTCATCTAAAAAAATGATGCAGAATTGGCCTTTGAAGACCATCAACTAAGTCATTTTTTAATAAAGCTAGTGCATGAATTTGACGCTACGGAACGGAATCTGATTCGCTACTTTCATGCGAACGCACAATCGCTGCTTTGACTAGATCCACACACATTAAGTTGATCATGTGCCCTTTGTCTGGAACCCATTGTATTGTCAAAGCGCTTTGTTGAAATAATGAACCGGCAAAATGTACATTTTTTGGATCGGTCAGTCTATCGTTTGTCCCTTGCATAATGCTGATTGGCTGTTGCACTTGAGCCATCATTTCTTGCTGATTGGCTAAGCTCTTCGCTAAATCCAGTATTTCTAAGTTAGAGTGATACCAATGTTTTGCTACTAAAATGCGAGGCACACACGCCAGTAAACTGTTATACCAACGGTGTTGAGCTAACACAGGGTTCACATCACCCGCCAGAATAACCACGCTGCGAACATAATCAGGGTAAGTGGCAGCCAATACTGGCACGAGTGATCCCCCTAATGAATGTCCTACCAAGATAATTTTTTGCTGTTTATTTTGCTGGTAAATCGCTTCAATTGAAGGGCCAAGCACTCGGGCTTGTTCGGCTAATTCGCTAGGAAATGCTTTACCTGGAAACGTAGATAATCCCCAACCAGGCCGATCTATAGATATAAGCCGAAACGCTTCCGACAAAGATGGCTGCAAAAAATAAGGCGCAAAAGATTCCCAGCTACCAGGACTACCATGCACAAAGAGCACAGTAGGCCTTGCCATGACTCTATTATCACTACTGACGTAATGCACTTCACTACGGCCTTGCGAGCATTGACTTTTAATAACATGGTCGTGAATTAATCCAGGTGTGGCACGTACTTGCTGCACTAATTTAGCGTTGTTCTCCGCTTCTTGGGGTAACTCGGTGCCTGTAATTACCTTAGCAAGTATTTTCTTAAGATAGCGCATTACTCAATGTTTCCCGATAAGTAACTCTGGGCTTCTTCTTTACCCATGTATTTAGACAAGGTTTGCACTGGAACGGCTTTTAAGTCCACAACAATCAAACCATCTAAGCAATCTTGAAACGTAGGGTCTACATTGAAACAAACAAGCTTGCCGTTCATTTTTAAATACTGACGCAGCAACACAGGTAAACCTTTACCTTCTTCCATACGAGAGAGAACTTTTGATAACAGTTGAACACTTGCTAAAGCAGACAACATGCCTGTTTGCCAAAATGGGCTATGGCTGCGAGAGAATGGTGTGGAAGGTGACACTAAACTCGCTTTCTGCTCATCGTAGTAATGAATAGACAAGGTCTCAGCCATTAATTGGCGAGCAATCAGGCTGTATTCACTGCTGATGCTAACAGGGCCAAATAAATGCGTATAATTAGGGTGGCGATAAACAAAAGTCGCGATGCCTTTCCATAGCATCAGCAATGCATTAAGGCTTTTTTGATAAGGCGCCGCAACAACCGATCTCCCTACTTCAATGCTGTAATCTAATGTATCGATAAACGCTTGGTCATAATGAAACAAACTACGAGAATACAAGCCATCGAGTCCATGCTGTTCAATCAGTTTGTCGACCATCCCTAAACGATAAGCGCCAACCAATTGCTTATCTTTTTTGTGCCAAACAAACAATTGTTGATAGTACAAATCATAATCGTCTAGGTCACACGCTAAACCACTGCCTTCGCCGACCATTCTGAAACTTTCTTCGCGCACACGTCCAATTTCTTGCATTAAATACGGAATAGATTGTGAGGGTGCGCAATATACTGAGAAATCACCCTGATCTAACAGGTGGAAGGATTCAGGTAAATTTGTAATCTCTTCATGCAATGTATCAGCATCAACGGCGTCGATAATAGGCAACCCCGAAATACTCTCAATAGATTGATCCGCTATTGTGTTTTTCGGAGTTTCCTTCGGGCTCATCAAATAGGTATTGAGACGAAAATAATTAACCATGTCCTTATCATTAGAAAAATCACTGACTTCAGAAAATGGGATCGCAGAGCCAATAGAAATGGAGATATTTGTGGCTTTTTTATTCAGCAGTTCACGCCCTAGTAAAGCGCTTCTTAATAGCGGATGAACGTTTCCTGCTCGGTAAAACCAAGGGCTATTACGACCATTAATAAAGATAGGTACTGTGGTCGCTTTGCTCCGTTTTACGAATTTAGCCACCGAGTTACGCCATTCAATGTCCGTTAAACTGTTCGATCCTTTAGGATAAGTAGAGACTTCTCCCGCAGGAAACACAATCAATAAACCGCCATTCGTTAAATGTCTATTAGCCTCAAGGATCGCAGCCGCATTGGTTGCTTTACTACTTTTTCCGCCAAATACATCTACGCCGATAAACAATTCATTAATTTCAGGCAGACGTTTTAATAATTGATTGGCAAGTACCTTCACATCGGATCGAACAGATCCTATCAAGTCCGCTAATATTACACCTTCAATCGCCCCTAATGGATGATTAGCAACGATAACAACAGGACCTTGTTCTGGAATATTACTGGTACTACCTAATGACACCTCATACTCGATATCAAGACCATCTAGGGTGTAACGCATGAAATCAAAACTCGACAAATTACCCGGTCGTTTTTGATACAAATTATCGAGTTTATCCAAACCCGTTAACCATTCGACAAATGACTCACCAAGACCAAACGGCGTTACGCGAGGCAAACGAAAGGGACTGTTTAGCATAAAGGCTCGCCTCTAGCATTCGACGCTTGACAGGCTGCAGCGCGTTTTTCTAACACATGGCGTGTTACCACGAAGCAAGCCGCTAACCAGACCAAACAAGCCATGCCAAACAAGACACCACTATCATTTCCTACAATTTCACCAGCTGCATTAAATTCTGGCATGAGAACACCTAACGGAGTAAATAGATGGAAAAAAATGGCCCCAGTCATCACTCCAACACTGAGTAATGCACCGTAAAATTGAAAGCGAGTAAACAGCAATACAGTAGCAATTAACTCTGAACCTCCAACAAGATAAGCACCATAATCCCTAAACCAATGTAAACCGGACCAGCTACTTAAAACGCCAAAAATATACTGAGTTTCATAAGAGCCTAAAAATTTAAACACTAAAGACTGCAAAAAAATAAAAGCGATAAAAACAATGGGAAGATAACGAATGATTTTTTTCATAATAGCGCTCCTTTCTATTCAGAAATAAGTTTAGGCCAAACCTTGTCTGCTTTTTCAATAAAGCCTGATGGATCTTTGTCCCATTTTGCTTTGATGTCAGCATCATAATTTAAATACAGTTTGCCATTCACAATAGCCCACTGCTCAGGATCCGCGGAGGCAAAGCTACTCTGAGCGCCAATGGCCCAAGCACAGTAACCACCATATTGTGGTGCGTATTTTTCTGGATTGAGTTTAAACAGAGCCAAATGTTCTTCGTTAGCAAAATACCAATCTGCTCCTTTGTACTTAGTAACAAATTTTTTGTCGCCAACCACCGGTTTATTATCAGTAAAGTAAGCAACTGTATCGTACCCACTTAATGCTTTGTTATTAAAATAGCCTGTATAAACAAGATCTTGGGCATAGCTAAACGAACTTATTAACAACAATAATGACAAGAAATATTTTTTCATTTCACTCTCCTAACAAGCCAGTAAATCTGGCGTGGCATTCGCTAATAATGGTATGCGGTTTGACACTACCGCCTCTTGCGTTAAATTTTCACATGGTGAACCAGCAACATAAGACATACTTTGACTTCGAGCAGTGACTTGCACATGAGTAAAACTCACGGTGTGTGCGTCCTCTCTGTGCATGCAAAACGATTTATGCAAATGATCTGGATGATGGCTTGCATGCAAGGTCAGAAGGTTTTGAAAGCATTCACCGCTCTCTATGCAATCTTGATAGGCGTCATTTCGTGCACGCTTAACTTTGTCCAAATCCATGCCTGATGAAAAACGAGGGGACCATTCAGGAAACGTATTGCAGCACATTCCATCCCACTCAAAAGCCATCACCTTACCTTGTTGATTATTTAATTCAGCATCAAAAACCAACAGTGTAAAAGGTGCATAACGAGCCAGATTTAAAGTACTGAATTCGTATTCCAACGCAGCCAAGTTTTGTGATTTAGATAAAAGCTTTACCAATTGACCACGACTAATTAATACGCCACTTGGTGCTTGGCCTTGATAATTATTCAATAAACACAGTGTTAAACCGTATTCGTTGACACTAATCCAACTGCCCTTAGCCACTGGATCAATGGGCATTAAAACAGCCACATCCTGCAACACTATATGCTTCGGAGGTAAGGCCAAAGCTCGCGTCTTTTGTTCATCGCGATTGAAGAAAACCTGATAGCCATCATTGTCTAATAACCAGGACACTGAACACATAACTTATTGATCCCGTAAATAGGAGACGGTAGACGGTGCATACCCAAACTGATCACTTACACGCCCATTAAGAAGACTCACAATGACATTGGCCATGGCAAAATGATGAGTCGCGTGCAACGCGGCAAAAGTAAGCTCACGACCAACGGTTGACCCCATTTCACCATGTTGTGTTTTACTCAAACAGACCTCTGTAATGACTCGTGTTTGCATTGTTAACACGTCATTCTCAAGTAACTGTAACCAGCTTATTAATTGATTTATTGCTGTCAATGCGGCCACTTTAGATGTTTCTATTCCATGACCACGACGACGCAAGTTGTAATCGATGCATTGTTGGTTTTTATAAACAGCCTCAAAAACATCCAGCAAATGACGAAAATGCCCGCCGATTGAACTCGCGACATGTGGCGCGGCCACATAACAATATTGTTCATCGTCAATAGACGTCAAAAACTGACGACCTTGCTGCAACGTCTCTAAGCAACCCAGTATGATGTCATTAGCACAATACTCTTTCGAACCTTGCGCCATTGTTGAACTCAGCGGCATAAACACGCCCTCCAATAAAATAATAATGAATCTGTTAGTCTGTCATTGGATAGTGCTTCATAAGCTCTTTTTCTTCTTTCCATGCGCCAATTAATGTCTTAATTGATGCTGGGCGATGACCGAGTTTTTTCTGTTGCGCGCCGATTTCAAACAACATGCGGTATTGTGACAATAACGTTTTATAGATTTCTTTTAGTGGGGTATTTCGGTCCCATATATGAGCCGCCTCACTACTGGCACCATTCAACTCTAAGATAGTGAAGTTCTCGCCTTCCATGAAACTATGTATGTCACGAAATTTAACGTCCAGACGACCATAATAGTAACCATCTACATCTGCGAGAATTTCGTCCATTTTGCGGGTCAATTGTTCCGTAATGTACTTATTACCATCACGAAAAATTGAACCTCGACTATGGCTACCAGCAAACGCGAGCTGAAACTCTTCGCCTTCAGGTAATACCCAATCTAGCTTATCTTCATGACGTGGAAAATACAGATGACTCAGTTTTCCTGCTCTCGGACTTTGCTCAATCAATTCTTTAAGTGTGCATACCCCATCACCCACAACAGATGGAGTGTATTTGAGCGTAATGGAAATAATTTTGCCTTTTGATTCATTCGGATAACGAACGTAGAACACACCCGCTTCAGCCTCGTAAGGGGCTTTTTCTTGTAATAAGTAACGCGCTCCTAATGGATAAGAATCAATGTAACTTTTAAGCTGCTGCTCATTTTTAACTAATTTGACCCCCACACCACGACAGCCTAAATCCGGCTTTGCCACTATAGGGAAGGTTAAGTTTGCTTTTTCAAGCTCTTGCTTTGCATGAGTATCTTGGTCATCCAAAGAGTCTCGTGTTTTGATCAATGAAATAAACGGTGAGATCCAAGGCTTAGCAACAGGACCTGCCAATACTAAAATATCGTGTTTAGACTCCCCTACCATGCCACTCAAGAAAATGGTTGGATTCGCTACTAACGGCAAACGAATATCGCCATAACGAACAGCCAGCAATAGGCTCTGTAAAACAACAGGCGTATAAAAAACCCAGCTAGGCATAAACTCATAAGACGACACGGATACACCAGTGTCCTCCTCTAAATACGGCATACCTGCGTTAATTTTACCTGCCTCTATATAGGGCGTGCTTAATTTTGAATTCATGACAACCTTCTTGAAATAGAATGACGAATAATACGATTTGCGGCAAATAACACAGCGCCGGCAATTAAGATGAGCATCCATTGATATTGAGCAGCCTGAACCCAAGCGCTGCTGCCTAATCGATAGACAAAAGTAAATACGAGAGCAACCCAGATCGTAGTGGATAACATTACCGCACTAAGAAAAAGGCTAAAGGGAACAGATAAAAAGCCGCTTAAGGTAAATCCAGCAGTTCGTAATCCTGGAATAAAGCGGGCAATACAAAGATTGATAAATACGCCATTTTGAAAACGAGCACGGATGAAATTGAAGTATTTATTGGTGTAAACGCGATAACGCAACCAGCGGGATTTTTTAGCATAAACTCCTAAAAAATATAGGCCAGCGTCACCTGTAATAATGCCGAACATGATGGCAACTAAGGAAAGACTAGGTGATAGAACGTCTTGTGCGGCAAGCGAAGCAGCGGTCACAATTGCAACGTCTTCTAATAGATAAGACAATAATACAATCCCCACCATGACTAGCCATACTGGATAATGTCCTGAACTAATTAACTGCTGTAATTCAATTATCAAAAAAAGCCTCGCTGGCAATAACCCGTATTATTCAATGGAATAAACACGCTTAAGTAGTAGTTTAAGGTTAGTCGTTATTGACGTGATATTTCTTACAAAAAAAATTTTTTTTATTAAAAACAGTCAAAATACTGTTTTATAAGGTGGAGTTATCTTAGAAAACTAAAAAAGGCACACTTAAATAAGCGTGCCTTTTGAGAGAGATAGGTGTATTAATTGATTTGAAAGAACGCTATTTTCTAGGCTTTAATGCCGCATCAGAAAAAGTAACAAACTCTTCCGCGCTAGTAGGATGAACACCCACTGTGGCATCAAAATCCGCTTTGGTTGCGCCGGCTTTTAACGCGACACCCAAGCCTTGCATGATCTCACCCGAATAATCTCCGACCATGTGGGCGCCAATGACTTTGTCGTCGGCGTTATTCACCAACAACTTCATCAAAGCACGCTCTGTACTGCCACTTAACGTGTGTTTCATAGGACGGAAATCAGTTTGATATACACGGAAATCCAAACCACGTTTCTCCGCTTCTTGCTCGCTCAGGCCGACCGTGCCAATGGATGGCTGGCTGAACACAGCCGTTGGGATATTGTCGTAATCAAAATCAATTTCTTTGCCATCAAACCAGTAAGAGATCAACGCCATGGCTTCTTTGATCGCGACTGGCGTCAATTGAATATTGTCTGTTACATCACCCAGTGCAAACACACTAGAAGCGCTGGTGGTGAAATTGTTGTCCACTTTCACCGCCCCATTTTTGCCCGTCTCTATGCCCGCTTTCTCCAAAGAAAGCGCGTCAATGTTTGGCACTCGACCCGTTGCGTATAACACCAAACCAAACGTTTCGGAATGACCATCTTGGAAATGAACAATACGCTCACCTTCTGGTTGAGCTACGTCTGCTAATTCAATCGACTTAACGTCGGTATTCAAACGCACGTCGATGCCAGACTTACGATACTCTTCTGATGCAAACTCTCGAATATCTTGGTCAAAGCCGCGCAACAACTGATCGCCACGATACGCCAAGGAAGTCGCGACACCCAAACCATTCAAAATGCCCGCAAATTCGACGGCAATATAACCACCACCGACCACCAAGGCTTTCTTAGGCAATTCATCTAAGAAAAACATTTCGTTAGAACTGACAACAAACTCACTGCCATCAAATACTGGTATGAAAGGCTTAGCACCGACTGCAATCAAGATACGCTCTGCCGTGTATTGCACGCCGTTCACTTCTACTGTGTGGTCATCCACAAACGAGGCAAAACCTGACACGATTTCCACACCGGCATTATTCAACATGTTTGAATAAATGCCATTTAAGCGTTCGATTTCTTTGGTTTTATTATCACGTAATGTAGCCCAATCAAAAGAAACACCTTGTGTGTTCCAACCAAAACCGGCCGCCTGTTCAAAACCATGACCAAACTCAGAACCATAAACAAACAATTTTTTTGGCACACAACCAATGTTCACACAAGTGCCACCCAGTGCACTGCCTTCAGCCACTGCCACTTTATAGCCTTTGGAAGCCGCGACACGACTCGCACGAACACCACCAGAACCTGCGCCAATTACAAACAAATCGTATTGATATGACATTATTATCTCCGCCAAACTGAATATAGATGACACGCAGTGTACCAGCAGCACGAACCAAGTAAAAAGCCATTCTGTCAACTAGATGAGTAAAAACAATGAAACCATCGTCATCATTCACTTTATGCTCGATGCACAACTGGGTATGATTAACGAAATTCGATTAGCAAGGAATGACAGTGAAATTTGTCTCTTTTAACATCAATGGTTTACGTGCACGCCCTCATCAAATCGAGGCGCTTGTTGAAAAACACGCACCCGACGTCATCGGCCTACAAGAAATAAAAGTACACGATGAGGCCTTCCCTCACGAGATCCCTGAGTTTGTGGGTTATCATGCGTACTACTATGGTCAAAAATCTCACTACGGCGTAGCGATCTTTAGTAAACAAGAAGCGACTTCTGTCGAATACGGCTTTCCAGGAGACGATGAAGACGCCCAGCGTCGTATGATTATCGCCACCTTCGACACGGCACAAGGCCCGGTAAAAGTGCTCAATGGCTACTTCCCACAAGGTGAAAGTCGAGATCATGAGACGAAATTTCCCGCCAAACGGAAATTTTACTCAGACCTAATGAGCTACTTAGAAAACCATTCTCCAGATGAAAAAATCATCGTCATGGGCGACATCAATATATCGCCAACAGACTTAGACATTGGTATTGGCGAAGTCAATGCGAAGCGTTGGTTACGAACCGGTAAGTGCAGTTTCTTACCAGAAGAACGTGAATGGCTTAAAGCCCTAATAGATTGGGGCTTTGACGATAGCTATCGCCTGCTTAACCCAACAAAAAATGATCGTTTCAGCTGGTTTGACTACCGTTCAAAAGGCTTTGCAGATGAGCCAAAACGCGGCCTTCGCATCGATGTTATTCTGTCTTCAAAAGGGCTCACTCCATACTTAGAAGCGTCCGATGTAGACTATGAGTTAAGAGCATTAGAGAAACCATCAGACCATGCTCCTATTTGGTCAACCTTCAATATCGATAAGTAAACTCAACGGGGCGAACTCTGATCGTTTTTTAACCAAACCTATCCGACGGGCGCCCCTTATGAGAAATACCACGATCAGCGAAGACTACCCCCAGATTTATCCACAGACTATGTGGATGAATTGATAAAAAGAGATGCAATAAAGTAATCCAACCACTTATCCTTAATGGACAAAACGAATGCAAAAAAATGTAGTTCCACTTGATCAGATGGTGCAGCAAGCCTCACAAGCTGCTAGTTTTTTAAAAGCAATTAGCAATGAAAATCGCCTAATGATTCTTTGTTATCTATTGGATGAGGAGCTGTCTGTTACCGCTCTTAACAACAAACTTCCCCTCAGCCAATCCGCCTTATCGCAACATTTAGCTATACTGAGAAAAGATGGCTTAGTGGAAACAAGACGTGATTCTCAAACTATTTTTTATCGTATTGGCGACGCTAAGGTAGAAACACTCATTCGTACTCTGCATGATTTGTTTTGCCCCTAACAAATCCATCGATTGATACCGCAAACCTAGCTTTATGAAAACCTGTGTACCTTCATTCAAATCGAAAGAACGCTATTAGCTTTTGGGCAAACCAAACTGGCTGCTCAAGTGGGATCATATGACCACAGTGCTTAACTGTACTGCATAAGAAGCGAGCATTGGATTCAAGCAACTTAAATGTCTCGAGTGGTACAAGCACATCCTCTTCTCCAACACAAAAACACAGATCAATCGAACTCTTTTCAAGCTGAGAAAGTAATGAAGGCCTGTCTAACGAACTACTAAGTTGTTGCACGAAAACACGCTCTCCCAAACGCGCGTCCATTGCTTGAATCACTTGAATAATAAAATCACTATTTTTATTATGATTGCCTAGCATCGCGATTGCTTTTTTCTTAGGGATGCCTTTATAGCCGTGCCGTAGCACCCAATTTAAAGCCTGCTTTCGCTGCACCACTTCTCTCTCAAGTAAACCTTGAGCCGCATTTGATACGACCATCAGCTGCTTTATTCGCTCAGGGTATTTCAGCGCAAAAGCACTCGCCAAATACCCTCCCATTGAGAATCCTAGTAGATGAATCGGCTCATTAGGTAATAACAGACTTAATGCTTCGACGATGCCATCCAGCGTATCAACTTCAGGTAACACAACATGCTTTAGATTCACATTACCTAGCAGTGGTTGCGTAAACTGCCATAACCCTTCATCACACATAGTGCCCGGCAAACAATATATATCTTTCAAAGTAGCCCTCACCTAAAAACGAACGTTCACCTAATACACAAAAAACTGCTGCATCAAAAACAAACACACAACGGGTTAATCTTTCAGAGGCACGGTATCTACTGGATAACGTACTCGCATAAAACTCGCAAAACGAGGAATCCCCTTATTGGTATAACCGTGATATTTATAGGTAATAATATCGCCTATATTCGGTGGGTTCATACGTTCGTTGTCTGAAAATCCTGTGCCAATTTTAAACCTAATACCGGACGGTATTTCTACAACCAAAGCCCCCATCATTCCAGTGTACTTACCCTCACCTTTTGTCAAAGCGACCACGCGGGCTTCAGCGTCCATAAAAGGTTTTAATTTTAGTAAGTTATCAGTACGACCATTTTTAAACAATGCCGTCTTGCGATGCAAAATTAAGCCTTCCGCTCCGTTAGCAACATAGTCATCTAGTGTGTCGCTGAGGATTTGATTGTCCATCACGGTGAACTGTTTAATGGCAATAACAAAGGGTAAATCAAGT
This sequence comes from Marinomonas sp. TI.3.20, assembly GCF_038155025.1. Taxonomy (NCBI): domain Bacteria; kingdom Pseudomonadati; phylum Pseudomonadota; class Gammaproteobacteria; order Oceanospirillales; family Oceanospirillaceae; genus Marinomonas; species Marinomonas sp. TI.3.20. Next base: position 41,985 of record NZ_JBAKAS010000021.1, read on the forward strand.
TGTTCCACAATGCGGGTATAACGTTGACTGCGCTCAAGAAATGAACGTTCAAAATCTGGAGCATCAAATACCATATAGCGTATTTGGCGCCATTCACTGTCTATCGGGGTATTTTTAGTGACTACGGAGGCTACGAATTGGAAATTTCCACGCGTGGAGAAAAGCTCACCATCGAGCCAAATATTAGGTAATTTTTCGGTAAACCACCTTGGTGCATGAATAGGTTCCCCGGTCCGACTTAACAACGTCGACCCAGTCCAAATGCCTCGAACACCGTCGTATTTTTCACTGACTAAAAAGTCTCGAACGTCGATACGATCAGAATAGTTCTTTGCTAATTGTGCATCTGGCTTAGCAGATAACATGATGGGGAAAGACAAACACAGCAGTACTATTATTTTAAATATCATCATCCACTCCTTGGATTTGCGCTATTTAATAATGTTTATTTCTAATCACTAATGTGTAATTCACCAAGTGATAAAACCATCCATTGGTTTTATCACTATAGCTTTCACTTCGCTAAACTACCTTTAAGAAAGTAAATTAGCCTTTTATTGAAGACAATTCACCTTGTGATAATCGATAAGCCGAATCCATCCAGCCAAGCATCTTCTCATCGTGAGTAACAATCAAAAAAGCCATATTATGTGAAACTTTTAACTCATTAATTAGGTCTTGAATGTCTTGAGACGTTGCTTCATCAAGGTTCCCTGTCGGCTCATCCATCAGCACACATGCAGGTTTATTTGCGAGCGCTCTGGCAATGGCAACACGCTGACGCTCACCACCAGAAAGTTGAGAAGGCTTATGATTTAAACGCTCCCCCAACCCCACTTGAGACAACAGTTGCTCGCCTTGTTTTTTTGATTCTGCTTTAGATGTACCAGCAATCCACATCGGCATCATTACATTTTCAAGTGCGCTAAACTCTGGAAGAAGGTGATGAAATTGATACACAAACCCCATCTCTTTGTTACGCATTTTGGCACGCTTGGCGTCATTTATACTCGACCAAGAAACCTGCGCTAGCTTTACTTCCCCGCTGCTTGCCAAATCCAATCCAGCCAACAAGTTAAGCAAGGTTGTTTTACCTGAGCCAGAGGCACCGACAATCGCACACGCTTCACCTTTATGAAGGGAGAAATCAATAGAGCGAAATACATCAACCGTTTGCTTGCCATCCAAGTACTGCTTCGACAATGATTTGCATTCTAGTACTATTTCCTTACTCATAACGTAACGCCTCAGCCGGTTCTACTTTTGATGCACGCCACGCCGGATAGATGGTGGCCGCTACCGTCATTACGAAAGCACTCGTTACAATCATCTTCACATCTGACCATTCTAATTCAGAAGGAAGATAATTTATAAAGTACACATCTGGACTCATAAATTGCACGTGGAGTAAGTGTTGTAACCAATTAACAATACTGCTGACATTGAGTGCCAGAGCAATACCAATTACCAAGCCAATTAAGGTTCCTAGCAAGCCGATAAAAATACCTTGGACAATAAATACGCACATCACTTGTCGTGACGTTAAGCCCATCGTCCTTAATATCGCGATGTCATTACGCTTATCCGTTACCACCATTACCAGTGTAGAGACGATATTAAAAGCCGCCACGGCAACGATAAGTAGTAATAGCAAACCTATCATGGTTTTTTCCATTTTAATCGCACGGAAAAGATTGCCATGAGTTCGAGTCCAATCACTCACTCTGTTTAGACCTGGGATCGCTCTCGCTATATCCCAAATTTCAGTAGGTGCCACAAACAGATCATCAAAACTGATCCTCAACGCCTCTACTTGATCTTTTTTATATCGTTTGAGCAGTGCCGCATCTTTTATATTGATGTAAGCAAGGCTGCTGTCTAACTCTGCCCCTACTTCAAATACACCAACTAAAGTGAAACGCTTTAATACCGGCGTGACACCTGCAATAGAAACACTTGCTCTGGGCAAAATAGCGGTAACCTTGTCACCGATTTGAACCCCTAGCATTTTGGCTAACTGAGACCCCAAAACGATACCAAAATTGGTCGTATTAAGAGCATCTAACGATCCTGAAATCATATGTTTATTGATGATAGAGACCTTTTTCTCCATCTCAGGATTAATACCATTCAAAAGAGCACCGTGAACACTCGAGCCTGACTGAAACATTACTTGTGCTTGAGTATGCGGTGCAACACCGACTACATGAGGCATTTTTTCAATGATTTTCATATCTTTTTGCCAATTAGGTAAAACTGGTGTTCCCCATAATGTGGCGTGAGGGACCATACCTAAAATGCGTTTTTGTAACTCTCTATCGAAACCGTTCATCACGGATAATACGGTAATCAATACAGCGACACCCAATGCTAAACCAGCAATAGATGAGAAACTAATGAAGGAAATAAAGTGATTCGAGCGTTTTGCTCTGGCGTAACGTAATCCGATACGAACTGGAAGAAAATTAATCAAAGCAACCCCTTATATGTAAAAAATGAAGGGGCAAAATAGCCCCTTCATTTAAACTCCGTTACCTAGATCTAAGCGTCGAAATTAATACCAATACGACGCCCTACATCTTCATACGCTTCAATAACACCACCCAGACCTTGACGGAAACGGTCTTTGTCTAGCTTTTCTTTTGTCTGAGCATCCCACAAACGACAGCCGTCTGGAGAAAACTCATCACCTAAAACAACTTCGCCTTTAAATACGCCAAATTCTAGTTTGTAATCCACTAGAATCATGCCACCTTCAGCAAACAAAGCCTTAAGAACACCATTGACTTTATAAGTTAATTCTTTTGCTTTAGCGAGGTCTTCTGCTTTTGCCCAACCAAACGATTCAACATGTGATTCGTTAATCATTGGGTCACCAAGCGCATCGTTTTTAAGGAACAACTCAAACGTTGGTGGATTAAGTGGTAGCCCTTCTTCAACGCCTAAACGGCGACAAAGACTGCCTGCTGCAACGTTACGCACAACACATTCAATCGGCATCATATCTAAGCGTTTAACAAGGCATTCTGTTTCACCCAGTAACTTTTCAAAATGCGTAGGAATACCCGCTTCTTGTAGCTTAGTCATGATGAAAGCATTGAATTTATTATTCACCATGCCTTTACGATCTAGCTGCACGATTTTTTTGCCATCAAATGCAGAAGTATCATCGCGAAATACTAGAACCATTTTGTCAGGATCATCTGTCTTAAATACAGATTTTGCCTTACCTGCATATAGCTCTTGTCGTTTTTCCATTGGAGCGTCTCCGATTGTTGCTGTGAGGGTTAATCTTTTATTTTACAAAACGCTGTGCTAAAAGAAATGATGTTATTTCAGGGTTTGGTGAAGCAGATACATCAATCACAAGAAAGTCACCTGCTTTCTGATGAACGATATTGTACTTATATTCACGCTTGTCCCAAGCTAACACTTTTCCGGCACCCGCAATGGGCGCAACACTGAATTGTTTTGTATCCTTTGAAGGCAGAACGGATAGGGTATTTTCTTTTCCAGTTACTGGCTTCAATCCGGCCAACGCTAACTGAGACGCCAAGGAATCAGCCGTTGTATTATTCGAATTTAAATGGATGGCAAAAATTCCGCGATGGTCTATCCAAACATGAAATGGCGTTTTATTGCCTTGTTCGGAAAGATAAACCGAGGTTTTATTCACTTGCCTGCCCATGTCTCCCCATAATCGAACCACATCGGCATAAACATCATTTCTTGATGTAGGATTCATCCAACCTGAGGTGTCTTTACCATTCTCTTCCACTTTATATTGCACAGAGACAAGCGTGCCTTTTTCGGTCTCTTTGAAGGAAAATGAGAACACTATTGTTTCAGGGAAATTGCGTGAGATGTCACTCCATATAGAAGCCCACCAACCTTGCTTGATGAACTCGAATGGAACACTTACGATTTTATTATCTGCCGTGCTTGCAACAGACTCACCATCGCCGTGTAAGGCCATAAGAAAATCTTTGATCATTTTCTTAGATTGCACCATATTCGCTGGCACATCGAAAACGATACTATCTTGCGAACTTTCAACGGCAATTTTAGCCATAGGGTAGAAAACAAAAACAGCTCGAGGAACAACAAATTTTGAATCTTTTGTTAGATCTGCAATTTTATTTTCGTTCGGGATGACTAAATCATCTCTAGCCTGAAGAGCGCCGGCAGGCACTTTTAATACCACAGAATTCACAGACTCATTACGATAGTCATTAGAATGGTCTGTTAAAAGAAGACTGCAACCCGACAGTGCAATAGCAAGCGCGCCTACGCTTGCTAGCTTGATCGTTTTTTTATTCATAGAGAGAGAATTCCCGTTTGCACCATGGCTTGTTTAACCGCCTCATGATGCGCTTCTGAAAGTACCGTCAAAGGTAGGCGAATACTATTTTCACAAAGACCAAGCTGAGCACATGCCCATTTCACTGGTATTGGGTTAGATTCGACAAAAAGGTTCATGTGCAATAGTGCAATACTTTGGTCCATTGCATGAGCAGACTCTGCATTCCCAGCTAAAGCAAATTCTGCGGCTTGAGAAACAGCTTTAGGTGCTACGTTTGCAGTGACAGAAATATTTCCTTTTCCACCCATTAGCATTAACGCTACGGCGGTAGGATCATCACCAGAATACACGGCAAACTCTGCTGGTAACGCGTCGATTAACGCTTGACCACGCTCTAGGTCACCCGTTGCATCTTTAATACCGACAATGTTCTTCACTGTTGATAAGCGAACTACCGTGTCGTTCTGCATATCACATGCCGTACGACCTGGTACATTATAAAGAATTTGTGGAATATCAACGGCTTCAGCAATGGCTTTAAAGTGTTGATAAAGCCCTTCTTGGGTTGGTTTATTGTAATATGGCGTCACCAACAAACAAGCATCAGCACCCGCTTCTTTGGCAGCAAGAGTAAGGTCAATTGCTTCGTGAGTAGCATTTGCACCTGTGCCGGCAATCACCGGCACACGCCCATTGACTGTTTTGATGACTTGGCGAATAACATTGGAGTGTTCTTCAGGAGTCAGTGTAGAAGATTCTCCCGTCGTTCCCACCGCAACGATGCCATGGGTTCCTTGTTCGATGTGAAACTCTATCAGATCATCTAATTTCTTTGAGTCCACCGCTCCATTCGATGTCATAGGGGTAATGAGAGCGACTAAACTACCTGTGATCATTGCGAGCCTCCGATAAAATAATAAGCGGACATATAGTACCGCCCAGACTCTTGATTAACAATAATCCAGACCTGTAAAGCGAGAGTAAATTACAAGGATGCGTTTTTTCGTGAAGATTTTTTAAACATCTCTTGGTAAGCTAATAATATTGCACTCTTTTTCACAACTATTGTTACATTATTGGAGATGACATATGACACCAAAAGTAGGCCAGAGCGCACCAGATTTTCTTGCAAAAGACCAGCACGGTGAAAACATTACGCTAAGTCAGTTCCGTGGAAAAAAAGTCATTCTGTACTTTTATCCGAAAGATTCCACACCAGGCTGTACCGCACAGGCGTGTAATTTGCGAGATAACTATGAGACATTACTTGAAAAAGGCTTTGTTGTACTAGGCATCAGCACCGACTCTGAAAAACGCCACCAGAACTTCATCGCCAAAAATGAACTGCCTTTCTCATTAATTTCAGATCCTGAACACCTAGTGCACGATTTGTATGATACTTGGAGACTGAAAAAATTCATGGGGAAAGAGTACATGGGCACAGTGAGAACCACCTTCGTGATTGATGAACAAGGCGTCATTAGTGACATTATTGAAAAAGTAAAAACCAAAGACCATACAGCTCAAATTATTGGTTAGTATGAGCGACTTTCCAGCTAACCTACTTCTTAGCTGGAAAGCAACTTAACTGAAAATCATTCACCAATCCGATCACAAGACACATTAAATACAACACAAACTCACATTCGTTTTTAGATAAAACATCGTAACAATGCATGCTTAATATCTCGCCCTCCTTCTCCGATGCTTCAGCACTTTACTCTCAATCTAAAAGCACCAATTTAAGCGCCCTATTCAAAGAGTAAGACAGAATAAAGTAAGAGAGAATTTTTGATCAAAAAAAACCCGTTTTATACAATAAAACGGGCTTAATTATTTCTGATAAAAACATTTACTGAGTGAGCGTCGGCTAAACCCCACATAGCAGTCTCTTCCAAAAACCATAAAGTCTTTCATTTTTTAAATTGGAATAAAAGACTCATGTTTACGGCTTCTGATCAACTTAATGTGACCCTCATTTGTGG
>NZ_JBAKAS010000022.1:0-47777 GCF_038155025.1 Marinomonas sp. TI.3.20
ATTACATAGTAGGATACTACAGCCAAATCAGGCCGCATCAACACAATAGAATGTTGCCACCGAATAAAGCGGAAGAACTGTACTGGAGAAACTATAAAACCGTGGCCAGTTTTACTTGACCACTACAATCAAACCTTCACGATCTTAGGTGACTTATGACCATGAAGAGATTAAGAGATGAAAAGCAAGAAAGCCGCTAAAGAGCGTAGAGATTTGAAGTGAAAGAGTGCCTAAAAAACGACACTCAAAATGAAAGGAAATGTTTTATAATCAACTAATTAAGCTGGTCGGTTCATCTTTGACTATTTCGAGGAACCAACCCTTAAAAAGATCTAATATTTTTCTATTCCGATGATTCTCAGCATAAGTTAAGTAATGCATTTTCTCTTTGTAAGATAACTCAGATGCACCGACTCTAACCAACAAACCTTGTTCTACAAGATGAGCAACTAGGTGATTCCATCCTAAACAAACACCTTTATGACTCAAGGCCATCTGAATGATCATATTGTAGTCATTTGCATTGAATAGCTGTAACTTTTCATCGATTGCCAACTCTGGGTTCAAACTATTAAACCACACTCCCCAATCAACATGTTCAGCTACTTGAGAGCGCCCATATGGACTTAAGTTTAATAGCTGAGTTGCCCTTAGCCCCTCTAGCTCTGCTATCTCCGAATGCTTTTGTAGGAATAGAGGAGAACAAACTGGGTAGATCAGATCAAAAAAAAGAGGGATAGATTGATAACCTTCGCGAGGATCCATTATTTTGTTGATAAATACATCTGGATGCACACCCGGTTCAATATGCAAAAAGTCACTTGTCGTAACAATATTGATATTAATATCAGGATATTTAGATATAAAGTCAGGGAGACATGACGAAAGCCACAAAGATGAGAAAGCGGGTGAACAGCAAATAGTAAGTTCTTTATTAGCTTCTTCGGTCGCTTTTATCCTTTGAGCTGCTTGCGCAATATTCACAAATGAAAGATAAGCAGCATCATAAAAGATAATACCGGCCTCAGTCAGCTCTACTGCTCTTCCCGCTCTTTTAAACAATGCAACACCTAATGACGCTTCAAGTTCTCTAATTTGCCGACTTATTGCCGCTTGCGTAACGCAGAGAGCTTCCGCTGCACGGGTAAAATTTTGATATTTCGCTGCAGCAACAAAAGACTTTACAGCCCTTAACGATGGCATTTTCACAAGAATTTGATCAGGTTCAACATACTTAACCATGCATTATTCCTATTAGTTATAACGTATATCTTAATTAACTAATCTTAATCCATTCAATTCGTCGAAGAAATAGGGATTGCCTATAAACAATCAGCGTTTGTGTTCTGTAGACTTCGAAGCACAGCTTAACTTAAGGAATAGCCCACTTCGTAGTTTAATTATTCTATAGCGACAAATGATAACAGGATGTTATCAATTTTTCTAAAAATTACTCATTTGACTCAACTTAGCTAAAAGGTAAAGGTACTAGGGTAAAAAATTTATTCCAATAAAAACCATCATAAAAGCGACGAGAAAATTATGAGAAGCACAAGCTCACAAAACGACCAAAAAAAGTATTCAGATGCGCAACATAGACCATTCATTAAAGAAAGCACTGCTTCACCAATAAAAATAGCATTCCTTCTTTTAGAAAATTTCTCAATGGCCTCTTTTACATCTTCTGTAGATGCTTTAGTAACGGCAAATTTGCTATCCGAAACCTCAGTTTTTGAGCTCAAGAAAATTGGTATAAACTCTATATCTGTTGACAGTGATATTAATATAAGCGTATCTACAGATTTGACTTTAACCAATCAGATTAACGCTGAGCTATTTCATTTTGACATCTTAGTTGTATGTGGTGGTTATCGTTGCAGTCTAAAAGAAAATCCTATTGTTTCTTCCTATATATCAAGCGCAGTAAAAAAGAAAATTTTCTTAGCATCTTTGTGGAATGGAATTATTCCTATAGCAAATGCTCGAGTCATGAATGGAATGATCTGCGCAGTACATCCAAACAATCATTCTTTCATGAAGGAAAAATTCTCTTCAATATCCGTAACGAATCAGACTTATGTAATTGGTGAGAGTATAGCAAGCAGCTCTGGAGTAAATAGTGCTCAAGAAATGATGCTACATTTAATCGAAAAGTTCACCGATAAAAATCTTATAAAATCAATTAAACAAGTATTGAGCTGCGATAAATCTCCTAGTTCATCAAATGCATTTGAATTTTATGACTATCATTCACATAGACTACCTAGATCACTTAAATTAATATTAAAGCTCATGAAAAATAATATAGAAGAGCCTCTAAGCATCGATGATTTAACCGAATATTGCTGTTTGTCAAGAAGACAAATCGAGCGCTTATTTAAGCAGCACCTAAACAAAACTCCTTCCAAACTTTATTTAGAAATTAGACTTAAACATGGAAAAGATTTACTCATACAGTCTAACGAGAGCGTTACAAACATAGCTTTAGCAAGCGGATTCGTAACAAGTAGTCATTTTAGCAATCGTTTTAAAGAACTTTATGGGATGAGCCCTCGTTCAGCTAGAAAAAACTCTGGTTATTAGTTATAAAAGATGCAACTACGTCTTATCCACTCTGACATGGTTGCATCTTTATTGACCGCAAATTCAGATAATAAGTGCACAACTCATGGTTGAGTGTGGCAAGAGATGAACTGCCCATAGGTGGTATTCTAATGTCGCCAAACAATTAGAGTATGACCATGAGCTACAAGTCCAGTAAAAGCTCTATCTTAAAATGACAACAAGCTTGCTATACTATTTTCTCTTGGAGATGCTGAGACTGGATCAGATTATGAAGTCTACACAGAGTCAGCCCGTCTCAATAGCAGTTACAACATCCAGAGCACTTTAATCGCTAAAATGGCATTTTTTTGGCGTAATATTGATGAACAACGAAAGTCAGAACAACATAGTCTGACTTGTTCGTATGCTCTAAAGGCTTAAAGATGGTTAGGATAGTCCATGTAATTCTTTCCAGTTACCTGGATAGACAGCATAAAAAATTTTAGCTTGCCGACCTTCATACTTGAGCTCCGTACCCTCCGATATCCAGATTATATCTCCGGCTTCTCCTTCAATAACACCATCTTTAGTTACCAGACGAAATACGCCATCAACAACATAAATAACTTCATCATACAATACCGTCCAACTGATAGAACAATCATCAAAGTAAGCTACACCAGCTCCCATTGTTGTGCTAAGGTCGTTACTAACAGCCCTTGCAACACTCGCTTTTCCAGGAGGCCCTCCTCGATGAATATGAGTGAGGCTATTTCCTTTGATTAATTTAGCAGACATATCTTCTCCGACATTTTAAATGAGTTTTAACTAGACTTCTGAACCGCTCAAAGGCCAAACGTACAGGAACACCGATACGCAACAATGGTTTAGCAGGTAATCGGGAAGGATTACCTGATACGATCTTAATACTATCTAGGAGATCAGATTTTATTCCACAAGCCATGTCAGCAAGCATCATGCCAGAATATGTACCACGCGCCGCGCCAACGCTTTGATCACAGCAAGATGTAAAAATATCCTTTTCCACTTCACCAAAGTAAGTTTCAAAGTTTCCTGACAAGCTACTCGCCCCTCCCCAAGTATATTCAAATTTTAAGTCTGTTAATTGCGGATAACGCTCATCAAAAGCTTTAGTCAATTTGAATTTTCTACACTTTGAATCAAAAAACCTTTGGCAACTCCTCCCACCTAGTCGTGTATGCTGGCGATAGATGTTCTCGTTTCATTGACCATTGTGGTGACACACCTTGCGAGGCAAAAAAGACGTTACCCAGGCCGCTGTGATTGATTTTGTCCACGACGCTCATTAGGGCTTTTGAATTGGTTTTCGTGTTGTCTGCTCGAAATAAATCTTGTTGTAAGGCTCCATGTTCGTAGAAGTCTGTCAGCATCACCCCACCTTTGGCATAGCGATAGCCTGTCCGATACATACGACGAAACAACACGTCGGCCACTTCTAATAAATATCGTGTGTCGTCAGTTGGATTGGGGAGTTCTGCAGATAACGTTTTCGAGTACTGCGGTTCGTTTGGAATAAAGGGGCTGGTACGGATAAACACACTCACAACGCGACAAAGGCGTTTTTCCCCACGTAGTTTCTCGGCGGCTCTGGTTGTGTACTTGGCGATGGCTTCCCGTAGTTCGCGCTTCTCCGTCACTTTATGACCAAATGAACGACTACAAATAATTTGTTGTTTAGTCGGCCTGACTAACTCTAAATCCAAGCAAGACACACCATTCAGCTCTCGAATAGTTCGCTCTAACACCACAGAAAACTCACTACGAATTGATTTAGGATCGGCGTTAGCTAAGTCCAACCCAGTATGAATCCCCCTCTCCTTTAGCTTTGCCGTAGTACGACTGCCAACGCCCCACACATCACTCACGTCAACCAATGCAAGCAAACGCTTTTGTCTATCTGAGTCCATCAAATCCACGACCGAACCCGTCGCTGGGTATTTCTTTGCAGCGTGATTAGCCAACTTAGCCAATGTTTTGGTGGGAGCTATACCAATCCCCACTGTAATTCCTGTCCACTGATCAACCTTAGCTTTTATTCCCTTACCAAACTCCAGCAAATCCGGCACATGATTAATACCGGTTAAATCCATAAAGGCTTCATCGATGGAATACACTTCCAGCCGAGGTGCTTCCTCTTCTAAGATCGTCATTACCCTATTCGACATATCCGCATACAAAGCGTAATTCGATGAAAAACACACAATCCCATGCTGCTTTATCTCTTCCTGAACCCGAAACATCGGCACGCCCATCTTAATACCCAGCGATTTTGCTTCTTTTGAACGTGCAATGACACAGCCATCGTTGTTAGACAAGACAACTATGGGTGTGCGTTTCAAATCAGGTCGAAACAACTTCTCACAACTAGCATAAAAGTTATTGCAATCGACTAAAGCAAACACTGTTTGCATCAGCCACGCTCATACTTACGAATCACACTGGTTACTACACCAAAAACCTCGAACTCTGACTCTTCTGTTATCACAATGGCTTTATAAGCCTGATTTCTAGGACGAAGAAGCACATTAGGTTGTAACTCCAAGGTCTTTACAGTCATTTCTCCATGAATACAGGCAATTACGATATCACCATGACGAGCGGTTAATGACTTATCTACCAGCAAAACATCACCTGATAAGATACCAGCTTCAATCATGGAGTCACCTTGGGCACGAACATAGAACGTAGATGCAGGGCGGGAGACACAAAACTCATTAAGGTCCAACGTTCGCTCAACAAAATCTTGCGCCGGAGAAGGAAACCCAGCTGACACAGAATCAGCATAAAGCGGAATTCGCAGACTATTTGCCGCGATAAATTCCGACGATTCAGATACACCTAAATAAGTTACACGCATAATTCACCAATATACTGTATGGATATACAGTATATATTTAGAGAGTACGAATAGCCAAGTGAATTCTCGCAAGAGGATAAATCCCAAACTCTAAGAGAAAAATTAGGGAATCTACTCTAGGCAAACTGCCAGGATACTCCAGAGTTAGTGACAGGCAGTCCATCAGGGCTACTGATTATGCTGATATTAGCCGTTTGAATAACTTGAATTGGCATTTTCTTAGCTCTATTGATAGGTTTACGAGATAGCCTTTGTAATGGAAACTATTGCAATCGACAGTCCAAATACTCATAAAGCGAAGGAGCCTAAATAGAAATGAATGAACACCAGAAACTCATAAAAACCCTTCATATAGCCCAAAGTTTCGGTATTACTAGCATCAATCAGATGATTTTCTTTCTAATGATCGCCAAGGAAAAAGAAGCGGCTCTTTCCGTTCTCGACCTAGCCTCTACTCATGACGCAACCTCTGCTGAATATAAATTCGCCTTAGGACAATTTCGAAAGCTTTCTTCAGGGAGTAAATATCGCTCTAGTGATGGACTAGGATTAGCAGAGTACGCAGACTCGGGCAAAAATCGGAGAATAAGACTGACAACCAAAGGCAAGCAACTACTAAAGCAGCTGGATGACACGATTTTTTGATGGCTTTTCCCCTGCTCTACCCTCCGCTAAAAATAGCGAAACATCCCAGCACTTTGAGTGAAATGATAAGTAGAACAGCCAATTTCAGAAAAGTCGTATCATTTCTCAATTCAACGAGCCTAAGCGTTATGTCTGCCGCTGAGTTTGCCTTGACTGAATCTGCTCCTGCTTCTAGTAATGCGCTATAAAGACCTTTATCACCTTCTTTCATAGCTTACCCACTGCTTAGTTATTGGAAATGAAAACAGTTAACAAATAAATTCAAAGCTATTCATCTTCGTGAACATACTCTGCAAGTTCGTCTAATCCGCACTTAAAATAAGCGCATAACTTATCCAAATTATCTGTCACTGTACTATAACCTTTGTGGTTAATCATCTTTGACAAAGTCATACGGTTAATCCCCGTTTCTTTGGCAACCTCACCAATCGTAATCCTTCTTCCTTCTTGAAATGACTTCTCTGAAATCATCTCGTTCAACCTGAATCTGATCATAAATAAACTCTTTTGATAACTTTTATAATCAAAAGTATTGACAGATCACGCCAACCGACTTAATCTTACACATATTGATAATATATATTATCAATTGACAATAAATTTGATCTTTAGATAGGATATATACATATGAACACCTACCTTAGCACAGAACAGCTATCAGAGAGAATACATTACACAGCTCGCACTATTCGAAATGAGCTATTGGACTCATGCCTATTAGAAGGGCGCCACTATATTCGCCCGTTCAATAGAAGAAAGATTCTATTCATTTGGGAAGCAATTGAAGAAGACATGCTGGTTCAAGATGACAACTTAGCTATGGCTTATACAGAGGAGGCATAATTATGGCTAGTATCAATGTTCGTAAAGAAACCAACACCCTTTACCTCGATTTCCGTTACATGGGGAAACGCTGCAGGGAACAAACAACGCTAAAACCTACTGTAGCTAGCCGTAAAAAACTCGAACGAACACTAGTCCAGATTGAGTCTGAGATTATAGCTGGAACCTTTCGTTACAGCGCTCATTTCCCAGATAGTAAATCCGCTAAAAATTTTGATGATTTAGAGTTAAAAACACACCAACCCGAAGAGTGGAGATACCAGCAAAATCAAGTAGAGGTTCCAATATTTGAAGAATTCGTTGGGGCTTGGATTGAACGCCAAAAGGTTGCTTGGCGTCGTTCTCACATTGTCAACATCGAAAGCATTGTTGCCAAGCACTACTTACCTTATTTTGGAAAAATGAAGGTCGACGACATCACCCGTAATGACATCTTAAAATTTCGCACCGTACTCGCCAAAGTCCCAGGTCGAAATGGCAAAGAAAGCCTAGCAAACACACGCATCAATAAAGTAATAAACCCTTTGAAACGTATTTTCGAGGACGCCGCCGACGAATACAACTTTACCACGCCGTACATTCGTATCAAACCATTGAAAAGCCCGAAGACCGATGCTTTTCCCTTTACGATCGAAGAAGTGAACTTGATATTGGATACTGTACGACCAGACTATCGAGACTACTTTCTAATTCGCTTCTTCACCGGCATGCGTACAGGAGAGATCGATGGCTTGAAGTGGAAATACGTGGACTTTGACCATCGTGTTATAAAAATCCGCGAGACCATTGTCGCTGGAGAGGAAGACATTACTAAAACAGAGTCCTCTGTGCGTGACATTCATATGAGCACCCCAGTTTATAACGCTTTAATGCGTCAGAAAAAGCACTCAGAGCATTTTGAAAAATTCGTATTTTGCAACCGCTATGGTGATGCAATTAAGCATAATAATGTGACTCAGCGTATCTGGTATCCCCTTCTCAAGCGTCTAAGATTAGAAAAACGACGTCCTTATCAAACCCGTCACACTGCTGCGACTTTGTGGCTGGCTTCTGGCGAGTCACCTGAATGGATTGCTCGTCAAATGGGTCATGCCAATACATCAATGCTCTTTCGAGTCTACTCACGATACGTCCCAAACTTAACACGTATGGACGGCTCAGCAATTGAAAAGCTACTTCAAAGTAAATTGGGAGTGAAATATGCATAACTTATACGCTCAGCCAAATTTGTCACAAGTAACAACCCATAAACGCTTCAAAGGCTGCTACCTACTAGAGTCTGTAAAAGCAAAAATCACAGATACAGGCTGGCCAGTACGCATTGCAACGATTAAAGATGTTCAAGACCATAACACCATAGAGCTACGTTTACTTGGCAATCAATTTTTAGCGATTAATCACTTTGTTGGTGACTACCTCCAACTCGAAGCAGCCATAAAGCGTTATCGGAATGGCCAGTTCTTTTACTTAGCATGGTACGAGCCGGTTACAGGGCTTTTAATGGAGCCAGTTAAAAAGGAAAAGGATGCTGTACATCAGTTAAACCGCGAAAGCTGTTTACAGGCCATTAGGCAACACATTCAATTTTTACCATCGCTGCCTGAGCAATCATTTTGTTTAAACGTGATAAACAAGTTCGGTCATAACATTTCTAGCTATGCGCTGCAAAAACTATGCAAGCAACTGTCGAATTTAACCGACAGCCAATTTATCGTTGAGCTTGCTTGCCAAGCGGAGAAACAGAATGATGACATTGCCTCTATTGGAAAGACCTTAGATCAATTATCTAGCAAACAGGCCTACCACATCTGGGAACAACGACTTCTCGGTAACTAATCAAAAAGCCGCTATTTGAAATTACAAAATAGCGGCTTTTTGCACCTTAAACTGTTAATTCCATAATACACTTAACATTGACTCAATTACGCTTTATTTTTTCATCAAAAAACGTCTTCGTCCTTGGCGAAGGATTTCGGTCTTTTGATATCTTTTTCAGCTTGTCGTGTACGTAAAATATCACTCAAGTACCAATCTAAATTGACGATTTTAAAATCCTTCATTTGCTGGTTCATTACATACAGAACCCCACCTTGATGCCGAGAAAATGCTTTGGAGCCATCAGCCAATCTCAGTTTTTCAGGAAAAGTCCTCAAGGTATAAAGAACATTTTGTTTTCCAAACTCATGTCCTATCTTAGAAAAATTTTTCCCAGATAGTAAAAACTCTGTTTTCCGGTGATGACACAAAATGATCTGCTCATACTCTTGGTTTTTTAGTTTCGCGGCCACTTGTAAAAGCACACGAAAGACATCATTTTGGCTCGACGTATTTCCAAGGTCATCTACACAAAACCAAAGATCGGGCCCCTTGTTAGTCAAATTAATGATTACTCCAGCATTGCGAGCGTCGCCCTTTATTACTTGAGTTTTAATCTCCTTCAAGTTCACTGTATCTTTCGCATAAGCGAAATAACTAAACAGACACAACAGAATAACAATGATTTTTTTCATATTGCCTCCTAATTACAGTGCGCTACTATCAGATTGACTATTCTTTAAATCGATGGCTTTTTTTGCATTGTAAAAAGCAGGGCTCTCATAGGTGATAACAACATAGCCCCTTCCTCGACCACTGCCCTTTAATGTAACTTGAATGTTTCCACCAGAAACAGAATAGGATGAATAATAGAATCCGCACCCTGAATAACCCAGACACTGGTAAAATTCATCCGCATCTTCATACAGTTTCATTCCTGTCCGTTCAAAATGCGATTCTGGAGTGCCATATTTTTTAGTCAGTAAAGTCTTTACCTTTGTATAGAGTGCCTTACCTTCTGAACCATAAGCATCTCCTGTAATACTCTTTGAGTTAACAATTGCTTTGACCAACTTATCCCTATAAGTCAATGCAATATAAGTATCGCCTTGAGACCAAGGTTTGGGTGTAGACACAGATGTTAGCACCCTAAACTGGTCGAGTTTTTTGGGGACTGAAAAACCAACAGCTTGCAGCTGAGCATTACTCATTCCCCACTCTAGACCAAAGGGAGATGGAAATTTTTCAGCAGCAGAAACAGAGAAGGTACAAGACAGCGCCAAAACAGGCGCGACAAAACGTAAAGGCACATATTTCATAACAATATCCTCAATAGGTTAATCGAACGATCAACCTATTGCAGAAGACGTGCCAAGAAATATAATATTTAAAATCAATAACTTAGAGATTAATGATTTTGAGGAAATATAATAAATATTATTGTTAGATAATGAAATTTATAACCATTCCATAGAAATCACTTCATTAAGGAAGCCATCATCTCTTTTTCAGATACAGCTTCAGGAATTACTACAGCATCCCGCAACATGGTTTTCTTTGCCAGCAATCGATCCAAGTTAACATCAAAAGAGTCGTACTCTGGGTGAAGCAAACAAGGTAAATGTATAAACACATCTTTCTTTTGGCCGATTCTATAAACTCGATCCGTAGCTTGTGCTTCTTTCGCCGGATTCCAGTGTCGCTCTAAATGCACAACATGATTAGCACCAACGACTGTTAGGCCTACACCAGCTGCCACTGGCGACATGATAATAATATTGAAGCCATCAACAGCTTCAAAATCTGTAATCATCCCCTTGCGGGACAATTGATCTTCTTTAGTAGCTACAGCTTTCGCATCACCATTAATGATATGAATATTAAGTCCGAAAATTTTATCAAGGCATATTTTTAGAACAGCTTGTAGCTTTTTCGTAGTAGCAAAGATAATCACTTTTTCACTTTTACTCCGAATATCATTCAAGGTATTCATCAACATTCTTAACTTTTCGGACTCGTTAAGCTGCTGCATGGCTTCTTTGCTAGAACCCGCTGGCGTTTTAAAAATTTCCTCTAAACGCGGGTGTAGGCTAACTTTCCGTAATTCTTGTAATACAGCCAGAGCATGCCCAGTGCCATCTTCTTTGGCTTTAGATTTTCGATAGTCTTCAATGATCTGGTCATAAGCAGTTTTCTGGGCACCTGTCATCGACTGAGCAAGATCAGGAGCAAAAGCCATATTATCGGCTAAATCCAGTTGTAAGCCGGTTCTTATAGTCTTCACCGGCATCCCCTTTAACTCACTTTCTTTTGTACGACGCAACATAAATTGACCAACTGCAGCTCTAAGGTCTTCACCAACTTCTAAGCGTTTAGCAGGTTTATCTTCCTCTTCTGCATTGCTTATTGGCTTAATCCAACGCTCTTTAAAATACGGCCAATCCCCTAATAAGCCAGGCTGTGCTGTATCGAATAAACACCAAAACTCACTTAAACTATTCTCAACCGGAGTGCCTGTTGCCAGCAATTTAAAGTCTGCTTTCAGAGCCTTGGCCGCACGAGTTGCTTGAGTATTTGGATTTTTAATGTTTTGTGCTTCATCAAAAACCACAATACCCCAATCAATTACACACAATGAAAACTGATAATCTCTTAAAGTTTGGTAAGTAGTGAGAACAATTCGTCGATCCATATCCAGCCGTTTAGTGGCAGCTTCAGGACCAACATGCAAAGCGTAACGTATTGATTCATAGTCCGCTTTTGAATCGCTCATTACTGAACTTAATTGAATCGACTCTCGTTCAGCACCTTGTTTGCGAAACTCTTTTAAGTCCCGCCCAGACTGGAGGATTTTAATATCCCTAAATGGTGATGAATTAAACGTAACAGCAACCTCTTCTTCCCAATTTTCCAACAAGCTTAAAGGAGCAACGATTAAAATCGGTTTTTCAGGTTGGCGACTTTGCTTTTGCAGCACAAGATATTCAGCAAGCATTACTAATGTCATATAGGTTTTACCCAACCCCATATCATCAGCAAGTAAAGCTCCCTGAATGCGATATAAGTCATCATGATCATCACGTAGTGCTGACTTCAATAAGGCTAACATCCACTTGATACCAGATTCCTGATGTTGAAATGGAGATCTGGCTAGATTTGATCGATCAAAATCGGGGGACTTATCAAGATTTTCGACCTTAGTAACAATGTCATGGTTGTGTTCGTCAGTTTCTTTTAAAAGCAGTGACACTTTTTCTTTACGAACTAAAGCGTCCTCTATCTCAGACTCATTATCGTCGCTACTGGTCTGAGTAATTTTCTCTTTTACTTCAGCTAATGCATCCTGAACACGTCCATCATCACGAATATCAATAGACTCATCATTGACAACAACACTCTCAGCATTTTGTCCTTTTGCTTGTCCATAGCTTTGTTCGAACGCTTGTAGGTCTTCTTCGCATTCTAAAAGCTTAACAAGGCGTTCAGGTGGCTCACTGTCCGCATTAGTCGAAAACCACTTGTTGGTAGCATCGCTGTCTTGTCCAAATGGCAGATGAACCATCTTTCCAATGCCTGCCACTCGAACAGAAAAGCCCAAGTCTAAATTAACAATTGAGGCATCTAAAAATGCTGAGGGTGTTTGAATAAACTCAGCTACCTTATGTGCTGGAATGGTTCTGTTTTGTAGAACTTCCTGAACAGCTTGTTTCTTTTCGTCTGATAAAAGAACAATCCGCTCTTTTACCCGTATGACCTGTCCATCACCTTCAAGTTGCGCCCAACGGTTCTGTAATTCTTCTGATGTCGTGCCATCCCCAAAGCTAGGAGAAAGTTCTAGACTTCCATCTCCGCGTTGGTTAGCGGAGATTGTTATATTCTCTGGTTGTACCAACTCAAATCTATCAAAATGCTTTAAGTCGAGGTTTAAACCATTTTTTGTGGCTTGCTGCAATTTAGCGACAGCCAAGACATTCGCTAATTCTGTTCGCTCATCAGCAAGCAAAGATGCATGCTCTTCAACTGCTTTAATAGCTTCTAACTGAGTAGGAGAAAGTAAAAACTGAGTGCTTTCACTAAAAGCTAAAAGCGGCCCTTTTCGGCGAACAGGGTATTTGTTGTTACCCAGCTTCGCGAATAAAGTAAGTGAAAAACCACTCTTCGTCGTACGCCCTTGTACATCAAGATCAAATGAACCATCAAAAGGACCAGGTAGCCCAAGAGCATCAGCATCTTCGGGGTCTAAAAGCACAGCTTCTTCGCTATCAACACGAAAACCATTTGGCAGTGCCTCAGCGATACTTCGCTCCTGAAGCATTTTAAGTAATACATGTTGAACAAGCTGAAACCCTCCGCCCTGACCTTGATTTAGGCAATGGTATACAGCGGGTTCTGTCACAAAATTAACACCCAAAGAATCATAGAAAAGCCTATAAGAGGAACCTTCCATGATGTTGGTACTATGATTCGGCAGTAGTTTTTTTACGAAGCTAAATAGTGACATACTAAATTCCGTTTACTTCTTTTTCAGACGATACATTTGCTTAAAGTCTTTCTCAATAAAAGGCGCTAATTCGCCACGAATATACTTCAAGCAATGACTTGCTGTTACCCCAAGTGAGGTACGTAGAATAAATAAGTTACACCCCTCAAGCTCTTCAATTTTTTTAATTATTCTTTTGCCTTCAAAGCTAAGACTATCAAAACTATGTTGAGTAGCAGGCTCACTAGTTACATATTCACTATTTGTGTTTGGTAAACTCCAAAAATAGTCATCATCAAGCGACGCTTTTCCTTCTGACCTTAGTGAGTACAAAGTAGAGTTAATTTTGGGTTTCCCAACAACTAAGTCAAACTCTGTAAACAAAGCATTAGCTATAGATTTGGCCTTAAGTGGAGGGTTGATTTCTAGTACTCTTAGAATTTGAGCTTCTAGTGTTTTGCTTGTATCTGACGTTATTTTCTTAACAACAGGCACTCCAAAACGCCTAATGTAAATTTGGTAATCCTCTCTAGAAAGAACTTTTTCCAGATCCAGTTCGACGCCATTTTCTGCTAAAAACTCAATAGCATTTTTTTGCCAAGTTGTTGGTGAATGAGTAATAGATTTGTACTGCCCGCCATCGTAAGAACTCCTAAAATCCCGAACAAATCTAACCGTCAAATCCGAATGGCTTAGTTTATCTAGGGAGTAATCTGATAATCGAATACTAGGCAACCCCATATAAATCCATAATTTAAATTCATGAGAACCCTCTATGATATGGAAATCCCCACAATCCAAGTAAATAACGGCTTTATCAGTCATACTTGAGTCAGAAAGCTTAATAAAATTAGTAGTCATGCTTTTACCAAGCACCCTCTTAACTGTTGACGCCGCCTTGTTTCCTAACATCAACCTTGTATTTCGAATAATTCCATGTTCATACAGTCCTTCTAAAAACCGCTTCCTAGCAGGAAACATTCGATTAAGGGCTTCATCGCCAGACTGTTTTCCATACTCTTCGATTGCTCCCAAGAACAAACGTAAGTCTTCTTTCGCAAGCCAGCTTGTTACCGCTTTAATTCGATTCTCACCTATTGGCATCCACCATTCACGATAGTTTTTAGCCGTACTCGCAATACGTGGGTCACCAGCAAGATCAAGTACAAAGTTTTGCCAGACGCTTGAAGGGGCACCACCAGAACGGTCAATGATAATCTCTAAAGCTATATGGCCAATTCGCTTACCGTCTTCGTAAGGCATTCCTGCCACTTCAGTTTTAGACAGCTCAGATAGAATCTCGTGATCCTCACCTAACGGAATGTCACGCAACGTTTCTAAATAATACTGGGCGTGGCATATATTCAAAAAGCGTCCTTGCGGAAGCTCACTTAACCGTAGTTTTTTAAGTTGATCATTCAGATCTAAATGGTTCTTTGTAGCTAAATCTACAACTGCCTTCGGAGCAGTTATATCAAATAGCCAATTCTTATGCTGATGCAGGACCGAAAGAATGGTATCGCTGCTACCTCGCTTTCGATCTTTTAGACGTAAATCTATTTGTTCAGACAGCCAAGCTGTTAGCTTGTGAAAGGCGGTGCCAACATTCAAATCATCGAAATAACGATACAGCAGCGAAATTAAATTCATCAAAGACGACATCCCTAATTTAGGATGCAGCTCTTTTATGTGATCGATAAAAGATTCATTAAAGGAATGCTGCCTAACTTCTTCGCTATCAATCCAAAGCTGCGTCAACACACGAACACCGCGCCGCTTTTGAAGAATCTTTTTTACCTGCTCGACGTCACCTTGTACAACGAGCCTTCTAACCCCTTCCTCAAGGGCCTTAAACTCTTGACTTTGGCCTGCACTGTCTGCAATTTTCTTTGTGTTCGCTATTAACTTAACCCACTGTTCAGAGACTTTTTCCCACTGAGCATCTTGTAACCTAGGAATAGAAGGTAATTGCAACATAATTACTGCACCTCCAGCCTATTTTTCACAGACTCATACTCTGCACTGCTTGGACGTCGGATGGTAAAACGAATGTCAATTCGACGATTGGATCGATAGTCTTGATCTGTTATTTCCGTTTCAACTGCTCGTCGAGTTGCGGCATAGCCACTCACAGAAAACAATGGATTACCGTCGCGGTTTGTAACACCATCAAGTTTCAATGCATCAGGTAGAGAGTCTCGCCACAGTTCCCACAACGAAATTGCCCTGAAAGTGGATAGCCCCCAGTTACCTTTGCCCATCATGCCATTGAAGTTTTTACTATCAGTGTGACCTTCAATGAAAATAGTATCCAAATACTGCTCTCGGTTATCTTGATTGATAACCTGAGATAACACTTCACCAATTTCTAGAGCTGTACTCTGGAATTGAGGGCCGATGTTGAATGCCGCACTATCAAAACCAAGGATATCATTCGGGATACTAAGCACTGTTTCGTTCTCACTTACGGTAACCTGAATGCCTCTTTGTTGAAGTAATTCTGCGGCCTCGTGAAGAATCGTTTTACGAACACCTTCTGCTTTATGAAGCATCTCAAGCTCTTCCGTAAAGGCCTCTTGCTTATTCTCCAGCTCTTGTTTGGCTTCCATCAGCTCCACCATAAGCACAACAGAGGCCAATACAAACAAGATCAATAGCCCTGATAAGATGTCCGAAAAAGACATCCAATATGGGTTTTCTTCATCGACATTGACTTGCCCAGATTTGAACACACGCATTACTTACGCTCCAACTCATCCACTAAATCAGATATACCTTGTACCGTTCTCACCATCTGATCACTGAATTCACGAGTTTTATCGTTCCATGTTTCCATACGCTCTTTAACTTGAGCGTTCACCTCACCAGAGTATGAACGTAGCCAATCGTTAGTTTGCTTCTCAATATCAGATACTTGCTGTTTCAGATTCTCACCTAAAGACTCAAATGACGATTCAATATTGGCTATAAACTCAGTTTGATGAGCTTTCATCTCTTTGAATCCGGTTTGAGCTAACTGTGCAGTGTCACCAAACTTATCCGCTGTGCTGACCAAAGATGTCTCAAGCCCACGGAGAACCTTGGCCTGTTCAATCACATGAGATGCCAATGCATCATTTTGATCTGAAATGCCTTTAATAGAGTCCACCATATTGCCTAAACGTGCATCAAAAAGCTCTGTCGCTTTAACAAGGTTCCCTGAAAGCACACCGATTTGGTTTGAGCTATTGCTTAGGTTTTGACTGCTGGTCGCTGTTGCATCTGCAACCGTTTTTAATTGCCCCACTACATCGCGATGTTGCTCAATAACAGAATCCATATGAGCTTGAGTGCGCTCTACAGCATCCTTCATGGTTTCGGTTAGCTGAACTTGATTTTCAAGCCAGCTATCCAGCTGAGTTTGAAGCTTATCTCGATGCTCTGTTTCACGCTCCGCTAATGCCTGTTGTTGCGTGGTCAGTGTCTCAGCAAACTTAGACTCCATCGCTTGCTGACGCTCTTCACTTTGTGAAAGCATTGCACGCATCTGCTCATTAAACTGCAGTGACGCTTGCTCTTGTTGTTTTGCCATTGCCTGATGATTATTAGACGTCTGATCTACAACAGTCTTCATCTGGTCACTGAGCGTGGCAACCGCTTGACGCATTTCTTCAGTAGATTTTTGCATCAACTCGCCTTGTCCACGCCCAGCTGACTGCATGCTTTCGGTAAAATTGCCAATCAACTGTTCTAAAACACCACTGGTTTGTTGGCTTGTATTGCTTACCAATGATTGCATCGCCGGTGCCATCACATTGTTAAGAGCGTTGGTGAACGCTTCTTGCATGCTATCACTCACACCAGTAATCGTTTCTTGTAGGCGATCACCGATACGTTCATGCAGCTCTTGAAGCGCTTCACTGCTTTCACCAGTGAATTTTGAAATATCTACTAGAGATTTCTCTGCCGGTAAACGTGGGAATAGGAAATCAATTCGTTGCTGCACTAGCACGACTTTCTTAATGATTCGTCGTTCTATATTTTTTTCAAAAACATTAAGAATAAGGCTTAATGCCACACCCCACACGGATGTCACAAACGCTAGCGCAGCACCATTGATCATGCTAGCAATGCCATCTTTTAACGCATCAATTTCATTGCTTTCAATGTGAAGACCTTTAAGTCCCATTGTTAGGCCAAGAAAAGTACCTAATACGCCAATAGCCGTTAAGAAAGAAGGTGTTGCGGCTAGTAGACGACTTGAAGTAATACCTGAAGCAAGTGTTCGGGCATTGAAAAAATGCTCAGCATCAAGCGTATTGAAAACGCCTTTTTCACGGTGATCTAGTACCAGACTTTCATCAAATTCATGCCAAAGACTTTGGATGACAGGGCTTTCTGAACTTTTGGCTTTGTCTCGAATATCGCCAATATTCTCGTACAAAGTGTCTGTACTTTGTCCATCCAAGATAGATTGAATTTGCTGGATATTGTTCTTCGCGCGACGGTTAAGTACCCATACACGATATATAGCGAAAAAGAAGATTATCCCCATCGCAAATATAAATGAACGACCAAGCCAAGAAGATGGCCAAAGAAGCTCGATATTTAACCAAAACGCTGCAATCATTGTTTACTCCTGTTAACTAAAATATGAGCCTTTCCGACAATTTCTGTCTTATTTTTGACTATAACTTAAACGATTAATTAGCTCTTTTATGTTCCTTTTGAAGCTATACTGAAACGAACACCTTCAGTTCAATATCATTATTATGTGCCGTGGCCAGCCAACTATTTAATAACTGAAAAGCTTGTAAAGTTTCACCATTTGCCTGAGCGCCCAATCTTAATTGCTGCTCAAAATGACTTGCAGAAAAGCTATTTGCAGCGACAATCCAAATTTCTTTTTTTACTGCTGTTGAACGCCTTCTTACAGCAACTGTATCCCATAGCTCATTTAGTTTGTCTAGCCTATACTGCTCGTTTTGAGCAGTAAACATGGCTCCTTGGAAAACTCTAATTCTTTCAGGAATATTTGGGGTATCATTTGGACTAGGCCAAGGTGTATGGAGCCTACTCCAATTTGAAGGCTTCAGTTCAGTATTCCCACTGATTAGCATTTCAATGTTTTTAATGGCTTGAGACCCAACTTCAGCAAGTGCCCCTGCTGATGAACGCGGGTTTGTTGTACTACCACATTTAACATGAACGAATGCTAACCTGTTTTTTGACGATACAATGAAGTCGGCAGGCTCAGTTCCCATATCCGTGTTAATCAACAAGTCGGCTTCGGGGATGTAGGAAGCAAATGGACCTAATTGACTTTTTGTTGGGTTGGCTAAGCCATTAGCTTTTAATTGATCCACCAGATAGAAAATAGAATCACTGCTAAAGCCTCCATCAACAACCTGATGAGCACCATTTTGATACCCTTTTTCATCCAAGTTTGCGCCAACAAGAGATTCTAACCCGATAACAACATTGGCAAGGTTGGAAGTACCTAATTCAAAACTATCAGCCACTGGAAGCGTTAATTGATAGAACTTATCGTTTGAAAAACTTATACCATTGGCTAAAAGAGCTTTATGTAAATGCTCGTTAAGAAAATCAGTTATGTCTTGGTATTCCTCACCATCAAGTGAGTATATTATTTCCGTTTCTGATGTGATTTCTAGATAAGGTTCGTCTTGCTTGAAGCTGACTAAGATTTTACTTTCCTCAATACCATCAACAAGTAAAGCGCCGTTGTCATAAGTTAAATACAAAAACGAGTTATCGATTGCATATTGCTCTTCGTTTATCAAAATACTTATTGGAGACTCAAGCTCTGTTAAATCAAAAATCAAGCTGTGAGCTTCAAAATTTTCATCAACAGATATTGGTTTTGCATATGAATGTACCAAGGCGTTATTTATATCAATATTCGCAGATATAGCGGTATCCATGTCTGTAAGCCAATCATTAAGTTCATTTAAAGAAAACGATGATTCCTTTTGATCTGAAATTCGCCCAGAGTCCGCGCCTACATAATAACTACCTTTTGGTTTATTATATTGGTCATAGGTATCACAACGCATTGTGGCTAACCGATATGAGGCATTAGCTTGCATATCAGCCATTTGCTCTAAATTTCGTCCTTTTACCGCGATGCTTTCTGGACGTTTTCTAGCGGAGCTAATCGATTTACTACTCGCTTCTTTAGTTAAAGATGATTCACCTAATGACATTACGTTAAGCAGTTTATCGAGAGAGACCGCAGAGCCGAGTTTTAAATCTTTCTCACCATTAAATCTGCGGCCTCGGCTATCATAAATTGCAACAACGCTGTTCGAGAGCTGTTTATACAATGTTATTTCTAGTGAAGGTTCGAAAAAAAACTGATCTGTTAAAAACCGAGACTTATTAAATGCAATTGATATTACCCCACGAACACCGAATTCTGTAGAAAACTCCCTAGCTAATTCGCCAGATTTATTACATCGCCAATATAAATGGTCTGATAAAAGCTGAATACTGAAGCCCAGCGACTGATTTAAAAAACAAATTGATGCCGTTGGGATATTAAGAGAACGCTCAGGTTCAAAGGTATTTAGATCAAATTTACTTACAAAGCGGTTACCGTAATAACTAACATCAGGAAATGCTTCTAGGTAACGGTCAATTAGCTTATTACTGTCTAGTGATGCTATGAATTTTTTAACTGCGTCAGCACTATCGAGTGAGCGATCAAATTGTCTGTAGTTTTGCCACATTTGGCTATTCGCATCACTCTCAATTTCCAAAATTATAGGCTCAATATCACCATATAGACGAACTACTCTTCCGATGGTTTGAACTAGCTCCCTTCCACTATTCACGGCATAAGCCAAAACCAATAATTTAGCTTCAGGAATATCGACCCCTTCATCCAGTTTCCGCTGGTGAATAATGACTTGGTAATCAGAACCTTTAAGGTTCGCTGGCACGGAAACTTTTACATTATCTCGTTCATCTTTAGTAAATTGTTCATGTATTGCTAACACCGAAAAGCCATCGTTTAGCAAATCGTAGTAGCTTTTTATATCTTCGAATTTTTCACATTTGATAATGCACTTTGTGCCATCATTAGCCTCTAAGAATTCGGTAATTTTCCCGCTTAACTCAGCTAAAGCAATTGACTCAAAAGTTGGTTCTTTTAATACACCATCTGCAAGTGCTCTTTCAAAGGTATAAATATAACTAGCGTCTTCGGTGACATCGAATTGATACAAGTCATTCCTGTACGGAGTAGCGGTTATAACTACTTTATGAGCATCAATTCCACGTACCAATGTGCTCCATACTGGAGAAGGCTCAGCGTGCCCCTCATCAATAATAATAAGGTCAATATCTTGCTTTAATCGCTCAAGCTGAACACTATCGAAAGTTTGCAGTTTCTGGAAAGTTGAAACATAAATACCGCTATTTGAAGTATCGTTCACATCGTTATAAACAGTCTTGCTCTTGATAACCTCGCCTTCAACACGATCACTAAAGAACTTTCCGTCTATTTCTTTAAAAAGTTGATCACACACAGCACGTCGGTGACATAAAACCAACACTCGTTTTTGAGTAGCTTTGTGAGATACGATACTTATTACACCTGACTTACCTGCACCTGTTGGTAAGCTAATCAGGCAAGAGTTCGCGTTTTTATCTAGCGGTTTTTTTAAGTAACTTAGTGCAGTTTGAATACTTTCTTGTTGGCAAGACCTAAGACTTTGCCATAAATCCTCATTAACAGAGAAACCACTAACATTCATTAAAACGTCCTTGTTGTTATTCTTATAATTTGCCAGCAAAAGCGCCCTGACTTAGGAAATTAAATAAACTATCGCTACTTGAATCATCAAATTTAGATAATAAACCTAAGACTTTCTCTCTTACTTTCACAAACCGTTCTTGCTCTTCTATTGGTGGAGCATACATTTCAATATCAATCATTCTTTTCAAGCCAAGATCTTTGTTCGTAGCTCCCCTGGTATATCTCTGAGATTGTTGATAGCAAAATTTTGTATTTAGCATATGTGTTAGCCAGATATGATTCGCTAACTTTGGCTTAGGCCGAACTAATGCAACATGGACCCACACGGCAAAGTCTTTTTCGAAATCAACAGGACATGCAATGCCAGTTGTTCCCCCTTTTGTATATAAAACATCACCTTTCTGAGGTTTACATTTCTTCCAGTGAACATCGGCTTCTTCTTGTGAGACGTACTTTAAATCCTCCCAAACTACCCCAGAAGGTTTCACATGCCTTGTAGATAAAAAGGGAATACCAGACTCTGAGTATTTAGGACTTACATGCGGTCCATCTTTAGCAAACTCTATGAGATCACCCATTTTTGCAGGCTCCCACCCCTTCGGGTTGGTAACCGGATCACCAAACATGTCTAAGAATACGGAACGCAGAAAGTCGTCGGTGAGTTGGATGGCTTGCTGGCGTTTGCGGCGGATGGCATCGGCTTTGTCGAGGATGGCGGCGATGCGTTTTTGTTCTTCTAGAGGTGGGAGAGGGATTTGAAAACCCTCTACAGTTTTTTTGGATACCTCTTTGAAAGTTGCTCCATTACCTAATGCTTGAAGCCTTTGTGAAAAGTAGCTAATGCAATGATAAAGGTAGCCGCTATCAGTCTTTTCTGATGGAACTAGGCTCTTGAAGCCCTGATTGGTACACATATCTCGACCTGCAATTGCAACATTGCCTATAGGCGCTCTTGATGTCAGCAATACACTTCCTTTTGGAAGTATGTAAGTAGCGCAACTGTTATATCCTAAGTTAGAAATATACTCGGGAGCATCATAAAGCACTGAATCACTCAAGTTTGATACATCTTTCGGGGTAATCCAAGGAACATCAGACGAGCTCCAATATTCAGGAACATCTCGCTTAGGAGTAGCGCCACCGACCACAGTGCAGCAATCTTTCAACTTCACCATCGGCCATGTCATAGCATCCCCTCCAACTCTTTCAAATCAGCCATGATGTCGTTTTCTAGGGTCATGAGTTTGCCAAGGATGACTTTCGGGTCTTCGTAAACTTCTTCTTCGTACACCACTTCTTTGTAGCGGTTGATGGAGAGGTCGTATTTATTGCTGGTGATGTCAGTTTTGTCGACCACAAAAGCTTTTTCTGTCTTAGTGCCAAATTGCTCGTTTACTTGCTCTACCGTGGCGTTATCTAGCACCAGTTGTCGGTAGGCTTTCCATTTAGCAATGGCGTCTGGCAGGTCATTTGAATTGTCTCCTTTTAACGGGGCACGCTTGTCGTCAAGAGAGTAACCGTCCGCTTGTAAGTCGTAGAACCAAACACGCTCTGTAGAACCGCCTTTGGTGAAGAATAAGATTGCGGTGCTCACGCCAGCGTAAGGTTTAAACACACCGCTTGGTAGACTGATGATGCCTTCTAGCTGGTTGTTTTCGATCATTTCTTGACGAAGTTGTTGGTGGGCTTTGGAGGAGCCAAATAACACACCATCCGGCACGATCACCGCAGCACGGCCACCCAATTTGAGCGAGCGCAAAATATGTGCGACAAATAAAAGCTCCGTCTTTTTGGTTTTTACCATACTGAGCAATTCTGGGTTGGTATTGGTTTCGTCTAAACTGCCTTTGAACGGAGGGTTAGCCAGCACCACGTCAAAGAAGTTTTCTTCTTGCTTAGGGAAGTTCTCGCGGATGGATTTATTTAATGTGTCTTGGTAGAGCACGTTCGAGCCGTTTACCCCATGCAGCATCATGTTCATGCTAGAAACGCGCAACATAGTCGTATCGAAGTCAAACCCCCAGAACATGTCATCACTGATGTGTTCTCGGTAGTTTTCTAGCTTGTCACCTGGGTAATGCTTATTGCCCTCTTCGTCTTCCCATACAGCCTCTGGGCTGGTGTGCTGACGGTTGAGGTATTCCATTGTTCGTGCCAAGAAACCCGCCGTACCACAAGACGGGTCGCAGATAGTGTCCCACGGTTGTGGGTCGATAATTTCAATCATGGCGTCAATAATGTGGCGTGGCGTACGAAACTGGCCGTTGATACCTGCCGTTGTCAGCTTGCTTAGTAGGTATTCGTAGATGT
Organism: Marinomonas sp. TI.3.20; assembly: GCF_038155025.1. Classification (NCBI taxonomy): domain Bacteria; kingdom Pseudomonadati; phylum Pseudomonadota; class Gammaproteobacteria; order Oceanospirillales; family Oceanospirillaceae; genus Marinomonas; species Marinomonas sp. TI.3.20. The sequence continues at coordinate 23,299 of NZ_JBAKAS010000022.1, forward strand.
CGCCTTTTACATCGCTTTGGTTTAGCGGTAAGGAATCGACCATTTCTAAGGCAGCCACCAGCACAGATTCGTTTTTGATTTCTAGATCGGCGTCTTCCATGTAGTCACTGATGTGACCGAGTGCTTTGGTTGGTGTGTTTTCTTCCGTTTCATCTATGTCGGCCACTTGCCCGAGTTTGGAAAAATACGGATACACTTCGTTTTTTAGGTGTTTATGCAGCTCTTTACCCGATAAGTTTTTGAAGTTTTTCCAGCGCAGTAGCTGACCTTCCTTGGTTTCTGGGAACAAACGAACACAAGGCTTGCCTGTGCGGCTGGCTTTGCGCTCTTCCGCTTCTTCTTGCATATCAAGCATACGGGCGAACATCAAATAGCTAATTTGCTCGATGACAGTCAGCGGATTAGTAATCCCTCCTGTCCAGAATTTTTCCCATAGCTTGTCGATATCATTACGGATTGGTCCGGTTAACATAAATTTTCTCTTGTGTTCTAACTAGCCGACGCGCCAGGGGCTGTCGGTTTAATAAAGGGTTTTAGTACAGATACTAGGTCGTCTACGTCGCTTTCTTTAAACACACCATCAACACCATTGGCCGACACGCTCGTAAAGGGCGCCTCGTAAAGTTTGGCAATGTCTATAAAACCGTAGTTGGCAATGTAGGTTTTCAATAAATCAATAAAGCGTACCTGTTGCGAGGTTAAATTCGGATGGAGGTGCACAAAGTCAGTAAAGTGTTCATTGACTTTTGCAGGCTCCAAGCCTACCAGCTCTTGCAAGGTAATATGCAACTGATCGGCAGTGCGTCCATAAAATTCATTCAACGCATCTAAGCTCACGGTTGGGTGTGTTGTTAAGATGGTCGAGGTTAGATTCTTTAGGTCATCTTCTGAAACAGTTTCATGGGCTTTTATTTTTTGCAAAATAGGGTTCGTCGAAACCAAATTATCGAGCAGTTCTTTGGCTCGTTGGCGATAAATACTGATTTCATCTTTGTTAAATAAGGTGTGCTTACGCGCCTCCGATCGCACCTCACCATCTTGCGTACGCGTTTTGAGTGGGTCATAACCGCCACTGGTATCACTCTGACGGAACTTCATAATACTGCGCAGTTGAGTCCTAGCCTTTTCGAGTTTAGCAATACTCGGTGCTTGCCAAAAATTAGCGCTGTTTACTTCGTCAATAATGGCTTGTTTTTGGCGAACCGCTTGAATATTAATCGCCAAGCTCGCTATTTGTTCTATCAAAGTGTCTCGACCATCTTCAAAACTTGATGACTGTTCGATATAACTTGTTTCTAGCGCGGCCAGTAAACGGTCCAATTGCGTTGCATGCTTGTCTTTTAGAGGACGAACCGCCATCAGTGGTGCCATTGTTTCTAATAACAGGTGCTGAGTGGTGGCGTTCAGTTTCTGTAAGCTATTGGCTTGCAGTAGCCTATCAACTTGTCGCAACTCTTTACGTACAGCTACACTGTCTCTTGGTAAATCGGCAATATCCGCTTTGATTAACGCAATCGCCGTATCGAAACCGTCGCGATGATTATGCTTAAGGGCTTGCACAGCAAGAGTGACACGAGCTTCAAAACAGGTCTGCAATAATGGCTTGCCACCTACATCTTGAGGTTCTTTGTACTCTTGCTCAAAGAACTCAAAATTACCGTAGTGATCAAAAATCAAAAATTCCGTTTTGTCTTTACCTGGGCCAAATAAGTTTTCACATAGGCGAGTACCACGTCCAATCATCTGCCAGAATTTCACGGATGACTTTACCGTTTTCGCAAAGACAAGATTTACCACTTCTGGTACGTCGATACCCGTGTCCATCATGTCCACAGAAATCGCGATTCGGAATTCGTTATCGCCTTTTTTAAATTCTTTAATCACGCTCTCAACATGGGGTATCTTGTTATGAATGACCTTACACACTTTATTTCCATATTGAGGGTAGAGCTTGCAGAACAATTTTTCTAAATGCTCGGCGTGTTTTTGGTTATTCGCGAAGATAATGGTTTTACCGACGAGCGAGTTGGTTTCATCCTTAATGCCATTATTCATGAGGTTTTCAAGGATTTCTTGATCGGTTTTTTCACTGAAAATTTTACGACCAATGTCTTTGCCTTGATATTTGGCATTTTGCGCTTCGTCAAAACCAAGATCGTCTTCTAACTGTCGTTTTTGCTCATCATTAAGATCTTGGTAATGGATGCCGTCACGTAAGAATTCAGTCGTTACGTCTTTAACCTTAAAATCCACCAAATACGGCGGTTCATGATTAATCGCTTCTTGCAGACCAAACTCATAGGTCGGCGCTGTCGTCTCGCAGCCAAACATATCAAAGGTATTACGACTGATGAATTTTACCGGTGTTGCTGTTAACCCAACCTGCAGTGCATCAAAATAATCAAAAATATCACGGTAGCGATTATAGATACTGCGGTGACTTTCATCGGCAATGATCAAATCAAAGAAGCCCACATCCAGTTGTGCAAAGCGGTTCATCATGCCTGGATAAGTAGACACGTAAATACGTGCGTTCTCGTCGATTTTATTCGCATCACCGATTTCACAACGTGGTTCACTTGGCAGGTTAGCCTTAAATGCTTCGCTAGCTTGAGTACGTAATTCTTTTCGATCGCATAGAAATAACACTCGCTTTGCCCAGCCTGCATTTAGCATTAAGTCAGCCAAGGCGATAGAGACACGCGTTTTACCTGTCCCTGTTGCTTGAATAATTAACGCTTTGCGACGCTGCTCTTGGAAAACATGAGCGACGGACTTGATGGCGTCGATTTGATACAAGCGATCCGCAATCTTTAAATTTGGATTATTCTGTTCAAGCTGGTTGTCGCGGTATTGATGCTGGTAAATAAGATACTCAAGGCTCTCTTTACTGTAAAAACCATAGACGATTCGTGGCGTATTATATTGTACGTCGTCCCAAATAAAGGTCTCATAACCATTGGTGTAAAAGATCACTGGCCGTTGACCAAATTGCTCCCCAAGCGAATTCGCATACAGTCGAGCTTGTTCACGCCCTGCTTGATCTGAGCTGTTACTAGAACGCTTCGCTTCTACTACGGCGAGTGGCTGACCATCGCTTCCCCAAAGCACATAATCAGCATAACCTTTGCCAGAAGGGTTATTCTCAAAAGCCACCTCTACTTCAATACCAACTTGCTCTGGATCAGAGACATTCCAGCCAGCTTGAACCAGCATGGCATCAATTAAAAGCTCACGAGTTTTCGCTTCGTTCCATTGCAAACTGTCAGCAACGGCTTGGCTTTCTTGCTTACGTTTAAGTTGATCGGGATAGGCAGGTGCATCAAGATACTTAAGGTTTTTAGTTCGTTCTTGTTCAATTTGCTCAAGCAGCTCGTCGTTGAGCTTTTTCTGCTTCTCCAGTTCCTCTTTGTATTTATTGATGGACCCAGACAGCGCAACAGCATCCGCACGATTGTCTTTTATCTCAACAAACTCAGGAATTGCTGCCTTTTTCTTCATGTAATATTTAATACCAAGGTAGCAGGCTAACTGATGTGCTGTCCCCAGAGCCATAAGAGCTGTTCGTAAATCCCCTTCTCCACCATGTGCTGTTTCATTACCTTGGGTTCGTAGATAATTCAATTGATGGACAAGCGGTTTTGTTACACAGTTTTGGAACACGGAATCGCGAACCATAGTATTCAAGGTTGATTCAGGTAAACGAGGTAAGCGCTCTTCTTTATAGATGGCCTTGGTTAGCTCTTCAGCAAAGGCGCGAAGACGAGTCAAGGCACTACCTGGGTCAATATGCAGCACGGCCTCAGCCAACCCTGCTAGGTTGGCTAATGCTTCGTTTTCAGGGCGTAGGAACTCAAAATTTTGTGATTTCATAAATAATATTGTTTTCATACTCGTGCTATAGCGAAAGCTGTGCCAACTTCTATTTCACGTCGTATTTATCCATCCAGTTGGTTAGTGTTTGGTAGTTTTTAAGCCCTAATAACTCAGCCGCTTTGGACTTACTGCCATTGGAATGAGCTAATGCTTTAGGAATGTAATGCCTTACCAAATCAGAAATAATATTTTGAATATCAATACCTTGCGAAATATCCTTATCTAACAAACCGGTATTATTCTGAGGTCTATCAAACAACGCTTGTTTGATATCATCAGCCGATATTGCGTCTTCACTACTCCATAGAGAAGCTCGCAATAAAGTAGATCGTAATTCACGTATATTACCCGGCCACAATTGTGAAAGGATAATATTTTTTGCATTTACAGAAATTTCTTTACCTCTCAGAGCAATATCTTGCTTTGCCATATCCACTAATAATGCATCGGCTAATAAAGTAATATCACCCTGTCGTTCTCGAAGTGGTGGCAATGAAAGAACCCCAACAGCAACACGATAAAAAAGATCTTCCCGAAAACGTCCGTCATGGATAGCTTGCATCAAGTTTCTGTGTGTGGCTGTAATAATACGAACGTTCACATTTTCCTCTTTGATCGCGCCCACAGGCGTAATAACGCCCTCTTGTAGAACCCGTAGCAATCTTACCTGCACACTGGGCTCTAGCTCACCAAATTCGTCTAAGAAAAGTGTTCCACCATTGGCTTGCTGGAAATACCCTTGTCGATCAGCTGATGCGCCCGTAAACGCGCCTTTTTTATGGCCAAATAAAATAGAGTCAATCAAGTTGAGGGGGAAAGCACCGCAGTTTACAGCGACAAAGGGCTGATCCGCTCGGTTACTGGCATTGTGTATCGCCCTCGCAAATAATTCTTTACCGGTTCCTGTTTCACCTTGAATAAGCACTGGCACATCGTGTTTTGCAAGGATTTGAGCCTGCTGCTTAAGTCGCTCCATTAATGGGTTTTGTGTGACTATTTCGCTAAAAGCAGGGCTTTGATTTGGAAAGGACTCAGATAACTGCGTCAGTTTAGTAGACGATAATACATTGGCCAATGGCGTGTATTCAGCCGCAATATCAAAAGGAATTTGTACTAGCTCAGCCCCCTTTTCTTTACTGGACTGAATGAATTGCGCTGGATATTTGGTCTTGCCAAGTAAAACCCACACGGCTTGCATCGCTGGTGTACCCGGACTCAGTAAAATAGAAAGTTCACACTTTGATTGAGCAAGCTCAGAAAGACATTCATTCGCTGCTATATAAATAGAGGAAAAATCCACGGGAGACACTAAGGTAACTTGCGTCAGTATCAAAGAAATCTGATCGCTTAATTTGCTTTCAAGCCACTTTACGTAGTTTTTTCCTTGCTGACTTGAGTAGTTACACAGAAGAACGACCTCATCAAAATCAAACGCACTCAAGGCGGAATAGATAGGGCCATGATGCTCAAGCTTTAAAGCACCGTCTAAGTCATGCTGACCAATCCAAGTTACCAGCGTCTTTCTCAAAGGAAATCCTTATCCATTTGTATCTAATTTAATGAGTTAAATACCACCTATGGCATTACAGTCTGTAACATAGCACTTTTTTTATGAGCAAATAAAGGATAAATCCTGACAATAACTAGACAAATAGGCTGAACGGTACACTGAAAAAAATTGATGTGGCTGAAGGCTTACTCGCAGGACGCCTAATATATTTAAAGCACCGTTTCTGGTCTGAGCGGTACCTAATTCCCTTACTAGAAGCCTATACTGACTAGCTTTTTAAATTAAGAGCCAGCTTACACAACCAATTTTGATAAATTTCCTATCAAATACAGCAAAAACATCGAGTAACTAAACCTGCGAAATTGAAAACACTTCATTGTGTACCAGCACTGAAAGTTTGTAGAAAACTGGAAGTTTTCGGTTGGACAGATCTGTAAGGGTGATAAATCTTCCGTTCTCATCAATAAACGGCACCTCCACAGTAAGATGTTTACGGTTAATCTTAGCTAATGATGAAAGCGTACCATCCAGTGTTTTGACTTTCTTAAATTCCATTTCAACTGTAAGCCATTGCCAATAGTCAATCAGATGAGTATAGGATGACAATGTTGTGGTAGCATTCGAATGGCCAGCCATCAGAGCTAATGCTGGAAGCAAAGCGTGGTATGTTGAAGGTATTGCGATAGTAGTTTCCATGAATCGTTTCTGAAAACTAGAAAAGGCTTCAGTGCGCCCCCATTCTTTAACGACCTTTGGAATCGGGTCTTGTTGGCGATCCTCAATTACGAGCGATGAACTGTCGCCCCATGAACTACAAAACCTGTGTCGTCAGCTTACCCAATTAAACGACGACCAACTAACCGTCGAACTGGTACACCAAGTTGAAAAACAAAGTGATGACATTGGCTCAACAGGCAAACTATTAGATCAACTACACAATAAGTTGCCCTACCAAATATGGGAGCAAAAGCTCTTAGGAATTTAAGGTAGAAAGCCGCTAGTGTAAAACTTATGTAGCGGCTTCTTTATTTTATAAAGCCCTAGCAATACAGCGATATGAATAAATGATTATCTTCTCCATACATCCTAGGGATTCTTTCTTTAGCACTTACAGCCCCCAAGTAACTTTAAACTAAATTCATAACCAGCTACGCAGTCACTTCAACAAGCCCACCACTTACTGAAAAATGAACTAACGTGCTAATCACTGGTTTACCTGAAAGTACTTCTAACGCGTCCCGATAAGCTTTTAATTGTCCACTATGCTCTTGTGCTATATCAAGCCATTTATCCTTCGGCTGCGGATTCGATTTGTGGTCAATAACAATCCAGCCCTCGTCCGCCTCCACAACCAGGTCAATTGCTCCTTGTCGAAGACCTCCATCACTGAGCATCAGCATGATTGGCATCTCGGTGTGCAGAACGGCATCTGGATATCGGGTTTTGACCCAATCAAACAAAGCCAACCCCTGTTTAAAGATGTGATCGCCTTGCACAACACCCGGCAACTCAGCTTTGACCAACTCATTCAGAATCTCGACATCCAAATCAGGCTTAGCAAGAACCAAAGCCAAGCAATGGTGAAGAACTGAACCTAGTTGATCCATGTTGGGTTTACCGTTGATTGGAATTCGATTTCCAAAGTCATGCAAAACACTGCAGGCGCTCTGCGTATGTGGTGGAATCTTCGATGCTGGTTGGAAGTAGTCTACGGCTGTCACTTCAGTTAACTGTAGTTTGGGAGCCAACCAATGGCGAGATCTGGTATTAGTCGACGCAGAAGCTACATCCGATTTGATCCATGTTTGCTTATCAACGTTCAGTGTCGCTCCCGAAGATAATTTGAGAAGCCCTTGAGCTGGTGGCAATGCGCTGTTATTGAGCAACTGCAGCCAGCCTTCAACAGCATCCTCTTTTCCAATCGTGGTTAAGATCAGTTGGTCCCGAGCTCGAGTAATGCCTACGTAAAGCAACTGAATAGCTTCATTCAATGCTTGTTGTTCAGCATCCTTCCACTCGGGGGATTGATTCAGTTGAGTGGTTAAAACATCATTTCCTCGTTGTCCAGGAAACGGATTCGGCCAATAACACAAGCTTCGGCCCTGTAACGGTTGTTGCCAATCAAAAGGCAGCGCCTGGCTGGTAATCCGGGGACCAAATAGTGATACCTTTAATGGGCTATCGAGACTGTGGCAGATGACAATCGGCCACTCGAGTCCTTTCGATTTATGATAGGTTGCGATGGTAATGGCATCACCAGGGTTTGACGCTTGCTTGTCGTCAAAACGCTGCTCTTGGTTTTTCAGCCACAAGATGAACCCTGTCGGTGTGGCAGCTAGAAATTGCGCCGAACAATGGCTTTCATAGTCGCTCACTAAGTTGGAAAGCTGAGCCAGGTTGGCAAGTCGATGTTCGGTTAGTTTGGCTCCTTCGTTCCATTGGCAAACCGTGTTAGCAACGCCACCAGCCAATAAAGCCGTATCTAGGGCTTCTTTGATACTGAACAATCCAACGTTTTCACGCGCGCGGGCCAGCCGCTCTAATACAGGGTGCGCAGTGTTATTCCATTTCCAAGATTCTTCAGCTGATACTGCAGCTAAACGGTCTTGCAGCCACTGCTCAGGGCCATCCCCCGTATTTAACGTGAGGATTTCCGCGCTTGCTAGGGAGTCTGAAGGGTCAATCAAGCGTCGTAGGCAGGCCAGTGCTAGGCTGATCTCAGGTGTCTCCACCAGACCTGCTCGCTCTAGTGACACAGGGATGCCGATCCGAGCGCAGTAGCCCGCCAGTTCAGCAGCTTCTGCATTACCGCGACAAAGCACGGCCAGATCACGCCACATTGCTTGGCGGGGTCTCTTCAGCTTTTTATCCCAAACCTCAACTCCAGCCTCAATATGAGCACGAATCCCCTCAGCAAGCGCTGAAAGTGTACGTTCATTGCTCTTAGGACCTTCATAAGCGAGTGTCCACCAGCCTAACTCTGCACTGGCCAGCGAATATGAGCTATTCGGCGTCAACTGTACTTGGTCCGGCTTCAAAAGATGGCTAAACGAAGCAGTAAAAAGCTCGTTGGTCAGCTCAACTAAACCTGAGCGCGAACGGTAAGAGTTAGAGAGCGTATTGGTTTGGCCGCCACCCTGCTGGACATAGTCTAACACATCCAGCGTGAGCTTTGGATCACTGCCCCGGAATCCATAAATAGCTTGCTTTGCATCTCCTACCATGAGGACATCGTCAACCAGCTCAGATACTTTGGAGAACAAAGCGAGCTGCAAGGGGCTAGTGTCCTGAAACTCATCAATGATCAGGTAACGGACCTCCTCTTTGAGTCGCTGTTGAACGACAGGATGGTCAATGGCAATAAGAGCCAGATTTTCCTGATCGACAAAGTCAATCAGACCCCGAGACTTCTTGATATCAGCAAAGGTATCCATTGCCTTCTGCGCTGCTTGAAATACTAGAGCAATAAACTCGGTAAGTTCCTGCTGAAAGGCTTGGCACTTCAGCACTTCTAGTCCCATGAACATTGCTTGTGCAAAGATGGGCTCGCCCATTTTTGTTGGTTTGAGCTTGCTCACCTTTACCCAGTTTTGCCATGTTAGAGATTGCTGGCGAAGGATTCGTTGGCAAGCGTCAACAGCACCTAAAAGCCCCTTGGTTGGTTTAACGACCTGCCTGGCCTTTTGCACTGCGTCCTCAAGCGCTTGAATAAACGCCGCTTCAGTAACCCCTGGACTAGTAGTAGGTAGATGGCGTTGAAGTGCAGCGATTGAGGTTTGGGCAAACATATTTGCGTCACTGGCCAGCATGGCATTGGTGCGCATCAATTCAATGATTTTAAGCACGTCAGCTCGCCAATCCTCGACGCTAAGGCGGAGACTTAATTGATTGAGAGATTTGATTTCAGCCAAGCTTAGGCTGCTGTCTAATGCTTCAGCAAGCACCAGCTGTTTATCTTGATCATCTATTACACGTTGCTCAGGTGAGAGCCCGAGCTCAAAAGCGAAGTCTGAAAGAAGTTGACCGAATACGCTGTGAACAGTCCCGATGCGAGCCGACATTACTCCGGTGGCAAGTTCTAACTTGTTGCGACCGATCAACGCTTGGCTGATCCGGCCCTTTAGCTCTTCTGCAGCGTCCTTGGTAAAAGTAACCGCGATGATTTCGCTAGGTAACAGATCCCCGCGCTCCAGTTTATCCGCAACATCATGTTCAATACTGTAGGTTTTGCCTGAGCCGGCGCTAGCTTGGGTATAGTGTAAGGTCATGATTAATGCTCCTTGATGTTGCCAGTGAGATTGCGCCAAGTATCGACGGCCTTGTATGTTGCTTTAAAAGAGCGATTTCCGCTTTTTCGAGCACTCTCTTCCATGGAGACAAGGTCTACAGTGTCGCTTGGTGGTGTTGAATCGTCATCAGGGGTAGCGCAGCCATATGTCACTTCAATTTGTCCAGCATTGAGCTGATCAATTCGCCAACGTAAGACTGAGTCAAACTGCTGCCATGTGCGCTTCAATGACGTTGGGTCCTCTGGCTCGACAACCGTTGCAGTTGTAAATAGCAAAGCACTATTACATAACAGCTCGGCGCGACTCAGGATGAAATAGCCAGCATCGGCAAGCGCCCGAATGCCGTTTCCCTCAGCAATGTGCGCATAGGTCGCCAACTGCAACGGGCGTCCAGCCTTGAGTTCTTCGCGATACCTGTTGTATCCACCCCACTTCAGATCAATAATGGCGAAGCACCCATCATCGAACTCACAGAAAATATCCATGGTTCCGACCAGCTTGCCGAGCTTATCGTCATACTCAAGCTGACACTCCGGCTCTACTCGAATAACCTTGGCCGCAACCATCGCCTGCAGCAGCCTATCCATGGCCTCCAACATCTGCTGCTGAAACTTCAATTGTTCAACCTGCATTCCTGGCTGTGCCAGTGGTAACGCGATTTGTCTGATCATTCCCGGAAGCTGACAGTCCAACCAAGCGCTGATATCACTGCGAGCAATCGGCTGACCGGTCCATGGATGCTGATTAATCCAGGCTTCGATCAAGTGGTGTGCTAGGTTACCTTTCAAACGCACATCCGCCGATAAAGACTCAATTGCCCCTTCACGGATCTGAGCAGCATATTTCAACACGTATTCGTGAGGCTTGAGTGCCAAAGTTGCCAGACTGCTGTATGACTCTGCAGAGCGAGGTACGGGAATTGGACAATCGAGCGACCACCAGCGCTGCGCTTCTGGCAATGGGGTATCATTCACCGGCTGTGCTGATGCTCCAATACCTTTGTTAGAGAGGATCGCATCTTCCAAAGGTGGCCAAGTGTCAGCATCCACCAAACTGCCAATTTGCAACTTCAACAACTCTGGATTCGAACGGGTCGCAATTAGTGTCAGTGATTGCTCAGCAGCCAATAATGGCGCGTGACTTCGAGCCAAAGCCTGCTGTTCTAAAATTGCCTGTTGCGATGGGGCGGGTGCCAAAGGGATACCACTCAATTCCTCTTGCGATAGCGGCGGTACCTCAATCAGGTTAGAGATCTCCGGGTTTATCCAGGTAATCTTGCTAATTGAACGAGTCCGCAGTTGTGTGACTTCGGCATTACTGACCACATCAAAACAGGATGTCTCTCGACTACTACGTAAGCAGCTATTGCCAACGCTTAACACCATGGTGATCAATCTATTTAGCTGGATCTTGCTGATGTCACTTTCCGGCCACTCACGCAGCGCTTGGCTAACCGAATCTGAAGCTGCATAAGCCGCAGAAAAGATAGTTTTAGCTTGCTCCTGCTCCGAAATACTGAGCATTGCATTCCAGTACCTTGCGACGCGGTCCGTCAACGAGATGGCTAGCTCGATGGGCATGGCATCGTCACTAGGGCACAGGCACATCGGCAGCCATTCATCAATGGCGCTGCGCAAGCTAGCTTCGTCTTGCTCAGTGCCATCTGCAAGAGCGGCAGATACGAATTCATCAATCTCGCTCTGCCAGTGGTTGCGATCGTATCCGGGGAGATCACGAAATCGTCGTGCAAGCTTTCGACGCAAACGTCCAAAGCGCCCCGCAGGCAACGATAAATATTGAAGTAATACTTCTGCCGATGGAGTTTGCCAAGCGCACTGAAGCATTAGCAGTAAAAGTTGGTTTGGAGCGCGAAAAGTGGAGAGGTCACCAAGCCCAGTGTTGTTCCCCCCGAGCTGACCAATAGCTGCAGCCAAGCAGTGATGCCCGCCTCGGGAAATGATCAATGTCGAATCATTTGCCTCCCGAATTGCGTATTCGGTTGCGAGCTGCTCACTTCCGGCAGAGAACAATTTGAGCGTTCCGTCCTGTTGCAGGCCGAGAGCGCCTTGGTATCCATCGCTCAGAGCGCGCTGAAGCTTACCCAGGTCGCAGTCTGCTGGCGCTTGCGGCGAGATTGCCATGCATACTTCCGTAACCGAAACCCCAGCGCTTTCCAGAGAGTCGAACAGATTTTGATACAGTGCAGGCCAACTGAAGCGCGGGTGGTGAAGCTCAAGCGAAGTAACACTTGAAGCCAACAAGTTGAGTCTAGGGAGAAGAGCGTAAATACGTTCGCCAAGCGAACTTCCGACAGTTTCGAATCCCCCCTCAACTGCTGCTAAGTCAGCCATGCGTCCTTTATCAGCGCTTCTTGAATCATGTTGCCAACCATGAAGGATGGCCCAGTCCCGCCATGCCAGCAATGATTCAGCACTGGCCATTGGATCAACAAGCAATGACTGGCTGTAGAATCGCTTGCCCTCATCGGCGGTTTTCAGTGCTTTTAAGTAAGCCACAGTGCGCGCAACCTGAGATCCTTCTGGGCTCACGATCCCAGCGCGAAATTCAAGCTCGGCAATAAGCCGTTGCTCACCACAAATCAAAGAGTTGTAATGCTCAGGTAAATCATTGGGTAATCGATCATCATAGCCAAGACCAGCAATAATTTTCATACGTATCTCCGTTTACATTTTGAAATAATGCTCAAGCTAATTTACTACCGTGCTTGGAATTTAAGTGACTTTTAAAACTCCCGTACTTTAATGACATACCTTATATAAAATTATCAAGGCATCATTTCGCTTGCATTAGCCCAGAGTACTTCAACAGTCTAAAAGTAGCTATTGCAGAGTTGACTGTAAGTAGAGCTGAATGTGTGTTACACAATAATATTTTAATTAGAAAACCATCTTAACAGCTGAAACGACAGGTTATGTCGTTACCTCTTCTCATAATTGCCTTAACAAATAACCTAAAGACTTTGCATTATCATCAAGTTTTGAGGACATCAAACAAAGGTTATAAGATGAAAGCAAAGCTGATTCAGTGAACTCTGTATCTGAAAGTTTGTAGAAAACTGGGAGTTTTTGGCTAGACAGATCTATCTGTAAGGGTGATAAATCTTCCGCCCTCATCAATAAACGGCACCTCCACTTCCTGAACTTTTAGTAAGCGAAGATGATCAATATTATACGGATCAATTACAAGGGTTTTACGTCTCCTATAAATTGGAGTCGCTTTCTGAAAAATAATCCTTCAAAACAGATGTGGATATTTTAAACATCAAAATTAATTCCTTTTTGAACTTAGTAGATCCTGTGTTGATATGGTATCCATGAGCCACATCAAAAACATCGCGTGACTAAACTGAGGAACTGAAACAGGCTTATTGTTTAATTTAAGACTTAGAACCGGTGCTGAGTTATACACTACACCACCAACACGGCGATTTATTCTTTCACTCCCTAAATCACAGCTCAGCAGACAACTAGAGAAAACACCTTTGGCATTGCCAACCTGTGAAGACGGAATATACAGTTTCTTTGTAGCGTCGTACCATGCTTGTGCCCAGACTTTTTTAAGTTCACCAAATGCTTGTTCATTTGATTGCTGAAGATGAATTAAATGAGCCAGTAGATAGTAGAACGCTGGATCCTTAAAGTAATTGCGGGCTTCATAAAGCCGAGGCTGCCCAATAAAGTCCACACCTTCTTCAAATGAAGATATTTTATACGCCCTGTACGAGACTTCATTCGTCAAAACTAACTGATACGCCTGACTTAGCCTTTCAACATAATGGGATGTTAGGCCATATTGAAGATCCGATGGTTTGATAGGCTCAGCATCTGGAGCTACTTGAAACTGCTTTTGCGCATCCTCAAGGTACCTAAGCCCTTTTTCTTGCAACTGAACTTGGTTTATAACAGGTGTAATACTGTCTTTATCTCGTGTGCTTAAGGTTGGCTTTTGATCGAAGCTTTTGACTTCAAATCCTTCTACTTTAAGTGGAGTTTCTTTTTTTATTCTCTTCAAGACCGCATAACTAGCGGAAAGCCCCCACTCACTTTTGATCTCGATAAGGCGCTTACGATTGACCCTGGCCAGGGTCGAGAGCGTGCCATCCATTGCTTTAACCTTCTTAAAGTCCATTTCTACCGACAACCATCGCCAATACTCCATTAGATGAGTATATGAGGATAATGTGGTTGTAGCATTTGAATGACCCACCATAAGCGCCAGCGCAGGAAGTAAAGCATGACGTGTTGAAGGTATTGCGATAGTAGTTTCCATGAATCGTTTCTGAAAACTAGAAAAGCTATCGCTGCGCAGCCATTCTTGAACGACTTTTGCGATCATGTCACTTTGCTTATCGTTCAGTACTAAAGCCGAAGCAGTAAAACTAATGAAAGTATGCCGTCCATCATGGAGTCGCATGCCAGGGTCACCCGTTACAAGCTTCAGCACTTCAATAACTCGACTAAAGTGGCTATCCATATGGCGAATTTCTTTCGGGTTAACCAAGTCAAAGAAAATCGGGACAGACTTATTTTTCTGCCCTTTTGCTTTCTCGATATAGGAACCTAGTATTTCCAACTCTTCCTCATTCAAAAACAATGAATATGGAATCCGACGATTTCCGCTTTTCGATTTTACCCGAACAGTTTCTTTTGATATGCGGTGTGTCCTCACATAAAGCACTTGCTCCTCACATGAAAAATCTCTTAGCTTCAAGCGCCTAATTTCTTCTCGTCTTAACCCTAAACGGCAACATAGCACTAAAATCAAAGCATTCGTTAACCGCTCTTCTGTATTCATATCTTTATCGGATAACAAAAGCGAGAGCGCTTGATCGTATTCCCACGGCATGATGATTTTGCCAGTCAAACTCTCTTCATGCTCCTCGACATCCAAGTCACGGAAATCAAATTTAGCAACACCAAAATATTCATGAATGACAGAATGAAAACGAACCAATATCTTTGCTCTTTCAGCGCGGTTTTCAATATCTCCCGCATCAATAATATCTTGATAAAGATCTGAAAAATCTTCGTAATCGAATACAGTTAAAGACTTATTTGCAGCAAATTCAAAAAGACGCGGAACAACTTTTGAGAAATAAGTCAGAATGGTTGAAGAAGCTAAACCTCCATAGCGCTGCCCTTTTCGTCCAGAAATCTCATATAACCAGGTTAGAACAAGAACAATAATTTCCGGTAGCTCATGAGACCTCTTTACTAAATCAGAAAGATTTCTAGCTGTATCCAACGAAATCAGCTTTTGCCAAAAACGGGTTATTTTCTCTTTTGATGTACCAGGGTACTTATCAAACTTTTTTCGAAAGACCGCCATAAAATTTTTATAGTAATCGTTCGAACATGCCATTTTCTTGAAGAAAGAGCGTTCTGCAATCACACTCATCATGGATTCTTCACTGGATGGCATGATGTAACGATGCTTACGATCTAACATTCTTAATAGAGTATGCTCTGAAAACCCTTTCACTCTGAGTGCTGCTTGGCGAACCCCATAAAGAGCGCCCGTTTCTGACCATCTAGGTGCATGATCAATAAGTTGATAAAGCTTACTAAGAGTCATTTTTTTATCATGCATCTGTCGAAACAGCGCTAATAGCTTCGTATACCCATTAGCTATTGATTTATCAACTTTGGATTCAGAGAAATTGCCATTCATTAGTAGCTCTAATTTCTGTGGATTAAGGTAAACACTCTGTGAGTCAGCCCTCTTAACCAACATTGCTAGGAGCAACGCAGATAACCCACCAAAGAAAATCAGCTCCTCTTTGCCTACCACCGCAGTCAGGTAACCGCTCATATACTTTACTGACTTGATGATCACTACTGAACGAAGCATTTGTGGGCGAAGATATCCCGTGCCGTCTAGTATCATGGAGAACAATAAAAGATTACTCAGAGTTTCAAGAGAAACATATTTGTGCTGAGTTATTAACGCTTGTACAAAGTCATAAAATGTCGAGCTAATTTGACTATAGTTTCGCTCATTAAACATTACATCGTAAGGCAAGACAGCATTAGCTACTGGGGACTTTTTAAAGTAGTGACCTAGTGCGGAATTTAAGTAATCATAATTGGTTTCTGTCTCTTTGCCATCGCTTAGTTCCAGTTTTTTAAGCAATACTAAGGCTTGCTCATGCAGATATGGGTCCTTGATATAATGCTCAGATAAAAGCTCGTATAAGTCTTGGTTTGTCGCGATCGCCTTATTTAACAAAGATTTTAAGTCAGACTGTATTATTTGCTCAGCACCCTTCGATTGATTTCGAGACTTTTTCTGAATGGAACGAGGGACGAATTGTCCTTTGTTGTATATCTTCGATTTAGAGAAGCTTGTGCGTCCGAGCAAACTAAAGCCAAGATCATCAATGCATTTAGATATGACATTTCGATGTACTTCAACTTCAGGGCTGCCATACTGCATCAAAGAGGTGCTTTGAAACGAGTGCATATCGGTAGAAATATGCCCCATTTGATGGTCCAAGAATGGAACTGCCTCTTCAAAATTAAACAATGTGTGATAGGAAAGGTGACGCATTGCATTCTGCGGTAGAGTCCACTCATCTCCCATAAACGCTTCAATTTGTGAAGTGCTTGGTGCCGCTAATACACCATTATCCAACCACAACCCCAGAAAAGAGGCATTACTATCACGATGAATAGACGCCTTCAGCACCACAGCCATTTTTTTATCGAGTAAGCGAACCCTTTTAATGATCTGTTCAATCCACCCAAGAGTGTTATTGATCTGCTTAGTCATTAATTCAGGAATGGGGATAATTCGAGTCGCGCTCTCACCAAAATGAATTTTATCGGCTACCAGTACGCTTGTGTAATCATCGTTCCAGCAATAATGCTCAATAAAAATGCTTTTATTACGGCGGTGACTCGTAACCGAACAAAACATCAAAACAGTGTATGAGACGAGCTGATTATAGATTTCTCGCAAAGTAACAAGAGAGTTGTTCGTTCTTACGTTTCTGAGAGATGCATTTAAAGCCGACACTTTTTCAGCCAAATGTTCTGAAAAAGCTGTTTTATTGATCGCCAACTTAGAACCGATGACGGAATTGCCTTCGGCAAGATCCACTTGATGGTCGAAACCAAAACCTAATGACTCGCTACAGGTGTTCATAAATGCTAGCTGAGAATTTTGGACTGTGTCCGACATGTAGTAATGCCAAGTAGACAAACCAAATTCATTATTCGCGAATATAAGTGCTGCTCTATGGCGACCGTACTTGGAAACCACACAACCATAAAGCAGATATCGAAGCACCTTATGAGTAAGGCGCCTATTTAAGCCACCATAATGAACGATTTCAGCACATGCTCTCGTTAATAAATCATTCGCTTTTTGTAAAACGTCATCAGGTAAAAGTTGTTCTATTAAACCCGTTTGATAATCAGCAAAAAATGCTCTGAACAAACTAAGAATCGGCTTTGGTATTGGTAACCCTAGCCATTCAGTATGCGGTAACAGCCATTTAAAATCTCTCTCACTTGGCTCGTAACGATCAGCGATATCAAGCTCTTTGCGCCAATATATCCCTGATGCAATGTCAACAATGCCAAAACATCCCTCAGTTTTTTTTAAGCTATCGGTATCCCCCTCTGACACAGAAAGATGTAAACCAAGCACCTCATGTAATTTTAAAGACGTTAAGATAGTTAAAAATGCCAATGTTGAACTGATAGTCGACTGCGCGCTATTAATCCATTGTGTTGCTTTGCTAAGCTCATAAGGCGTCAAACGGTAAGTGATAAATGTGAGACCAAATTGCTCTTTTGTTGTGAGTATTTTATTACGAAATAATTCACGCTCTGCTTTGATAGTTGGAATAATTGAATCAGGATCCAGCTCTACAATGTTTACATCAGGGATATCTTCGATATCTAAGCTGTTCTCAGAAAAAGGGAAAGCTTCGACGCTGACTAGCTCCTTAACTCCTGATTCAGGCAGTCTTGAACGTATCCTTTTTTTAACTTTTAAAGGCGACTCTTCTTTATAATTTGAGCATAGGTTCCAGCCATCTCGAACCATTTTAAAATAAGCCTGCGAAACCGTATATTGGTCTGTTATTTCATTACAGAAATACTCGAGGGTTTCAATTACTGTCAGCTGATTAGGAATTTGTTTTATCTTTGAACTGTTGGATCTATGTGACAAGATTAACCGAATATTATCAGCAGCTTCAGCAACCGTAACAAAACTTAACTTTACCGTGCTTGAAGTTAAAGCGTAGAAAACAGATACCAGAAGTTTATAGAAGACGATGTGCTCAATATCGTTGGGAAGCTTTTTTACATCAAGAGTCAGTAGAGAAAGGAGTTGAAATTGATTAATCCTGCCTCTACATAAGCCTCTACCTTCTTTCAGCGCTAATTCAAAGTTTTTGTCACTGCGAATCCAAGATTCATCTAGAAATATATTGGCTTCCGAGCATTCTGACTTCATAAGATAGAAGCTAAGTAAGTCTCCCGCAATCCTTTGAAGCTTTGCAGTCGCAAATTCTACCTCACTATTTTTTGCAGCTTTTTCAATTAACGGATGCATTAGCAATGTTCAATTTCCACCTGAGCACTACTAAGCGAAAAGCTAATCAATTCATATTGCTTCTCTGACAGTTGCCTAACTTGAAAGTCACGCAATACATAGGCATCAATTGAAAATCCCTTGCCTTTCTCCAATGCAGAATATTGTTCAGCATTAACGAGCAGACTCTTTTTACCTTTGCCAGTTTTAGGAACAACTTCAATAGTCGGTCCTTTCTTGTGTACATCACTTATTTCATACTCTAGTAATGAGATTTCTTTAGCGTCAGGCCTAAAATCCGGCTTTTCAGGTGGACTAAGAATTTCAATTTGATGAGGCTCTTCATACCCTTCTACTTGAATATCAAAGCCTTTAACTCCTTGGTGATCAGCGATTTCATCAAGAATTTTAATAGCCTCGAACGCATCCTGAACTTTTGGAAAGCCTGATACTTCGTAGGAATCTGATGCAGGTTGATCAACCTCGTTAAGCTGTTTAATTGACTCCGTCATGCCCTTGAAATGTAGATTCAACACATCACAGACAATTTCTTTTACAGAATGAATGAGGTCAGAAGAGCTACCTGAAAAGTCATAATTTATCTGAATATGCCCCTCAAGCGCGGCGACTGAAAACTTTCTCGCATCAAGTTTAAAGCCAGCATCCTTCTTACGACCTTCTATTGGAGAGCCTTTACCATTAGCAACTTTTGCAAGTAAAGTGACAAGGTTACCAATCAAGTCTACTGATTTATTCCCACTCTTACTGATATTACTAAATACAATCGCATTTAGTTTTTTATCAAATGTGACATCTTTAAGTTTTACGTTAATTCTGCATACGGTTTGTGTCATTAAACCTCCAAGCACTATCTACTACATTCCTGCAGCAACTAATTAATCTTGCTTAGAATTTACACACAATTAATAAACAATCAAAACCATGCCGTCAAATTATGACGCCTATTAACATAAAATTACAAAAATTACAAAAATTACAAAACAAAACATATCTCAGATATGCTTTAACCCTCTCAAACTTTCAGATAATTCTGCGATAGAAGCCACCTCTTTAAGCAACTCTTCTCTCAGCGAGATTGGCTCACGCACAATTACACTAGCTCCTTGGCCAAGCAACCAAGAGCGCGTATCCCTATCATCAGGAATAACGGCTCGCAAGAGAAACCACTCCTTAGACTCAGTCTCCAGAATGGCCTGAGTAGCACTTAATTTTGTTTCCCCAAGTCTTTTCGCTAAGCTCCTATTAATAAGCGCCACTAGGTGGATTGACTCATCAGAGTACTTAACACCTGACTCGCCAGCGTCTATATATCGTTGAAGTGAGAAGCTTATATTGGGACGGAAATCAGAGGAGGATAACTTCAAGCTTGTGAAACGATGAAGAGCATACTGTCTAACATCATCATAATCGTTGTAAGACCCCAGCACGTAAGTGGCACTTTTTCGGATCATTAACCCATAAGGATGAAGAATAAATGATTGAATCTTGTCTTTAGCATGACTGGTGTATATAACATCTAATGCTTTATTTGACATGATTGCTTCACATACAGTAAACCAAATTTTTGGATCAATATATGCAGGAACAAGCACTTTACCGTCTGGAACTATTTTCACTTTTTCTAGCCAGTTTACATACGTACTGTCTGAATGAGATTGAATAAAGCTTTTCGCTCGATTTAATTGGGGAGATAGCTGAGATAAAAGCGGCACTGGCATTATACCAAGCAGGTATTCATTTACGAGAATGGTGCTCACCGCTGAAGACGCATCCATCGCTGCAAAACTTCCCTGATAATCTGAAGCAAAACACCATCTATGCGGGCGAACTTTATCATTACAGGTGATTGGATAATGTTTTGCTAAGGCGACAAGATCGCGCTGTAGATTACGAAGAGATACCAAAAACCCCTTTTCTTCCAACTTTTCAAGTATATCTGTTGTTGAAATACCAAGCTTAGGCTCAATCGGTATTAGCTCCAGTATACTGATATATCGAATAATAGAATCCATCTTTAAAACTCATTACGCATTTAATATAAATTCTATCCTAGAGACCACCTTAATTGTTAGTTAGATGTCACCTTAAAACGAAATAGCCCATTTGTTCTTCCTAGCTGACGAATTATGTATTATTTTTTATCCATGCCGTGAGGTGTCTACCTTCTATGCTAACGCAAAAATATAAGACGAGCGCTATTAAATCCAGTCCCTTTTTTGTGGCTAATTTTTGATTTCCTTGTTATATGCCTTGAAAAACTCTAAAAGATTTTGGCCTTTTTTTCAGCCGTATAAGCTATCCACTAAACTATCAGCTCTAAATTTTTAAACGCTCATTTTACACCGAATTTTAGATATTAATCTGATGCAAAAATGGGCAGGTATGATGAGGTTTTATAGGTTATTAAGCTGATAACAGTGTGGAATAATAATAATAAATTTGGAGGTTATATGAACACATCACAAAAAAGCAATGAGCTTAATAAAAAATCAAACTTACCGATTATCTTTTTTCTATCTTTGTCATTAATAACTGCACTCATCAACAGCAGCGTACCAACTCCCCTATACCCCTACTATAAGGAGATATTCAAATTAAGTGCAACAATGGTCAGTGTGGTTTACGGAGCTTATGCAACTGGGGTTATCATTGCTTTACTTGTTATTGGAAAATTGTCAAATTTATTTGATGATAAGAGAATATTAATTCTACCCTCATTATTTATAGTATTTATAGCAGGAATTTTGTTCTCAAGATCCAACTCATTTTTAGATTTATTTATAGCCCGTTTCCTTACTGGTATAGCTACTGGTGGACTTACTGGAGCTGCCAATATATCGCTTCTGAAAATATGTAAAAAAGATAATGGTAAGACCGCAGCATTTATTGCTGTTTTATCTTTTACTTTAGGCTTGTCTTTAGGGCCATTAATCAGTGGTCTTTCTATAGAATATAATTTTTATTATTTAAAGTTTCCGTTCTATATTATTTCACTTTTTTCTGCAATTTCCTTTATAGGTATAGCAATTTATTGGCCTAAAAAGATAAGTGAACCAATTACAATTAACAATGAAAAGAAATATTCAAACAAAATATTACATGTAAATAAATTTATTATTTGCGCAATATCTTTATTTTTGTGCTGGATGTTTGCTGCTTGCATACTAACCTTTGGCCCAACATTATCAAAATTAATTGGTGGTGATAAAGGTGAACTATATTTCTCATTTATAATCACTGCTTACTTACTTATTGCTGGTGTGAGTCAGATAATTTCAAAGAAATTAGAATCAAAGCATTCCGTTATATTTGGCTATACAAGTCAACTTTTTTCTTTTTCTCTATTATTTATGGGATTGTACTTTAAAAGCCCACTACTATCTTTAGCTGGGTTTATTTTAGCAGGATATGCTTATGGTGCATTGTTTGTAGGAAGTGCAAGTCTTGTGAACCACATATCAAATGAAGAAAATCATGCCAGAAGCATTTCATTATTATATTTAATTGCTTATACAGCAAACTGGATTCCAATTTTAATTGGCTTTTTTGTTGACATATATGCAATAGAAAATGTTACATACATATCTTTATTATCTTTCTCTTTGATAGAAATTCTAGTTCTATTCTTATTTAAGAAAACTCAGTTTTAATTATATAGGGAGTTCTACTTTTATGAGAACTCCCTATATTTTAAGCAATATTAACTTTGAAATTGCCTAACTATTTCGTCGATTACTATTCTATATTTTGGTGTAGACTTCAGGTCCGGATGTACAACAAGCCAAATATCAACAACATCTTGAAAATCAGGAACGACATTAACTAACGAATCATCATTATTGTTAATCATAAATTTAGAAATCATTCCAACACCTAAAGAGGCACGAACTGATTCAATAATAATATCTTGCGAGTCACATTGTACAGACACATTATTATTATCGACTTTGACATCAAATAATTTTTCCCAATGTCTAGGAACTAATTTCTTATCAAACATTATTAAATTATCTAATTTTGAAATTTCACTAATATGATTTACATCTATTTTTTTTGCTAATTCTGGTGATGCATAAAGCCCCATTGATATCGAAGCGAGTTTTTTAATTACTAATTCATCCGAGTCAGGCCTAGAACCACGTATAGCTATATCAGAGTTCAAATTTGACACATCAGAGAATGTCACACTTGTATTAAGGATTATTTTTATATTCGGATACTGATTTTGCACTTTCTTGATTGAAGGGATTATGAATTTTTTTGCGAGTGTATCAGTGGTAGATATTTTTACTACACCACTGACATTATCAGCCATTAGTTTTGACTTATATTCTATTGATTCAAATTTAGAGTTTATCATGCTTATTTCAGAATATATTGATTCACCAATATCCGTTAATACAAATTCTTTTTTTGTTCTATGAAATAATTTATGATTTAAATTTCTTTCTAACGAAGATATTCTCCTACCAACAGTAGCCTGATCAACATTCAAAGACCTTCCTGCAGCCCTTAATGTATGGAGCTTAGCTACCTCATAAAAGAACTTTGCATCATCCCAATTCATTATAAACATTCCCTTTTTATAGTATAGAAAACAAGACAAGTTGATGAAATTATGCATCACACCGAAGTATTTTTGTATATTACAAAAAGTTTTTTATTATGTAAATATTTAATTAAACTAACTCATAATGGAGTTCAATCATGCAAAACATTGAAGTTAATGATAAAAAATATCAATCAAAGACCTTTGTTATGTAGTACATCTAACTTTATTATAAATGAATTTTATAGAAGAGAGGTAGGTTATATTCTCTCTATATGAGGGCTTGCTAGTGGTAAACAAGAGTATACTAATGAGAAGTGCTGGCGCATTAGCGATAAGCGCCGGTTATGGGATGATCCCTCCTCTTGTGATTTACTTTACGAATGCTGGTATGTCCAATCAGGCGATTTCTATTCTGATTGCGATCTATCCCTTATTCAAATCCTTAGGCTATCTATTAGGTTCTGTATCAATTTTCAAAAGACAAAGCAGCAGGTCTATACTGTTTTTGGCATCCGTTACTTATTTTGGTATGTTTTATTTCTCTGACTCTTGGTCTCTTTTTCTCTTTAGAGCTATCGAAGGTCTATTACTTGGTTTATATGTAACAAAACAGTCAATAGAAATTAGCAAAGAGAATAATGCCACACAAAATTTAGCATATTTGAATTCTGCGGCGTCAGTAGGTGTGTTTATTGGACCTTTAATTGTCTCTGCCTATTTACAGTCAAAACACCCTCTAGATTCGTTCTTAATTCCAAGCCTAATATGCTTTTTGATATTCATTGTATTTAGAGGCAACTCCTGGACAGACAGTAATTCAATAAAATCAAAGTCGTTTAGCTCATCTTTATTAAGTAGTGAAAATGTTAGTTTGCTATTTACGTTTTTCGTTTTCGATTTTACTTATGGTTTCTTGTCATTAACTAGTTCTTTTACTCTAACAGCTAGTTTTCACGAGAATGCTAGTATTGCCACGGCCTATTTGCTAACAATAGGTTTTATTATATTTAGCATTTTCATGCCTATATTTGGCAAAATGATAAACAACAGAAATTCAAAACCTCTACTAGTAATATCCCTGTTTCTGATAGCGATTTGCTTTTATGCCATTCCATATACTATTAATTCCAAACTACTCGTATATTCTAGCTTCATCGCTGAGTACATTCTTGCCTCTCTGGCTTATTGCTGTGTTCTATCCAGAATGTCAAATGCACACGAAAACATATTTTCTATCGGCGGAGCCATACAGTCAGGAGGCATGGTAGCAGGCCCAATTGCGGCATCTATTCTAATGTCTGAATTAAGCCTTGAATTTACATATATGACTCTTGCTGCCCTATACGCCCTCTCTTGCGCTCTTTCGGCCGGACTCTTAAGCAAAGCAAGCAGTCAAACTCTACCTACCTTTGATTAACCGCTCATTAGGCCGCATGGCCTTTAACCATATCTAAAACTTATAGCCATGCGGATTTGGAACCTGGCAAAAAAAGGGTTTCTATATCAATCTAGTGAAGATACTAAAGCTTCTGCAAAGTTAGCGTTCATTCTACGCCGTTATTTCATCTCATCTTTTTGCACTCTAAACTGGACTCCGTTTTCATCTTATAACCGATAACGGAGTCCATCTTATGACCAAACCTTATACCCGTCGTTCTTCCTC
>NZ_JBAKAS010000023.1:0-35754 GCF_038155025.1 Marinomonas sp. TI.3.20
CGATCATAGAGACGTTGAACCACCTGATCCCATCCCGAACTCAGAAGTGAAAAGCGTCATCGCCGATGGTAGTGTGGGGGATCCCATGTGAGAGTAGGTCGTCGTCAAGCTTATAATTAAGAAAGCCCTGATAGCGAACGCTGTCAGGGCTTTTTTTTGTCTGAAATAAGTCGGGAAAAACACAGGGCTCGATCTAGCCCTCCCCCTGCCAAGGGGGAGCTGGAGGGGGTGTTTTTTGGGGCTTGTCGCTCTGAAAGCAGTGCTTATGTAGAGTATCGGACGTTTCTTGTTCTTCCATTTGCTTGCGCCTGTCTCGTACCTCGACGCGTCAGCACAAATGTAAAACAAGAACCTCTAACATCAAATACCTATAACAGATGAGCAGGGTCAGACCCCTTAAACAGTCTCATAGAGCCCAACCAACCTCATTACTTGCTGTTTAAGGGCTCTGACCCTCGTCGTAACCGCAGAGCTCGTTAGCGCCAAACGCTCTCGTGCTTAGTGCCAAGGTCGCTTCTTATCTTCCACTTGCTTGCGCCATCACTTTCTAAAGAACCGTTTCTCGATGCGTCAGCAGCTCTATAAAAAGATACGGCCTGCATCAAATGCTCAAAACCAAATACACAGTATTCAACTAACCGCATGATTCAATGTTTAACGGCTATGCCACTAAACTTGTTAGTAGAGTGAGTTTTGTGGGTTGTCTTGAGTGTAATTAGGTTGCTGATCGAGAGATTTCTATGCACAGGCGAGAATAGAGTTTTTCATTGTTAATAACTTGGGTGCTTATCCACTGATATTTGGGGTTATGAGGTAAAAAATGGCCTCACTTTTTGAAGTGAAGCCATTTCGTATAATTTCTAGTGTTTAACAGAGTACTTAAGATGGTTCTTGATGGACTAAATTCTCGTCGTCTTTTGCGTAAATACGTTGCATGTAGATACCGGCAATGGCGAGGAATACCCCTGTTACTGCACTAATGAAGGCAAGAGAAGCAAACCAAATTAAGGCGACTAAGCCAACTGTGGATTTAGGTACTTCAATGGCTTGTTCTTTGTCGCTGATATAGGCAGCGAGACGATAGATTTGATTAGAGTTTACTAAACGGTTGATGTCATGCTTGATAATGCTCTGTTGTTGCTGAATGCCATATATATCGTTATCAATAGCCTTTACTTCAACTTGTATTAGATCATATTGAGCAAGTTGTTTATCCTTTTCTTGTGCTGACCTTGTCGTGGTTGCGCTACGGTTTTGACCGGCAAGCTGTAGGACTCTTGCGTAGTTGTTTTGAAAAGAAGAGCGTTTATCTTCGATATCTTGTGTCTGATCTAAAATCTGGTTTTCTAGATACGCAATACGCTCTCGACCAAGGTCAATGCGTTTTTGATAGTCACGACCTAATACCTGTAGCTGATCTTGTAGCTGCTGTTCACTCTGAGTTTGCTTTGCAAGGGCGTCGTCGCCAATAGTTCGGTCAGACACGGTGTAAAGTCGGTCTTCTTTTTCAGAAATTAATTTTCGGTATTTATTTTCCACTTGAGAACGAGTGAAAAAGTTAGCGTCATCCATTTTTTGTTTCATTTCTGCTTTTAGCTGGTTTAGCTCTGTCTGTAGTTTTGCTTTATCTTCTTCTGAGCCGCTAACATAGCTATTGAGGAGTCCTCGCAAACGTTGTTGTAATACATCACGTTCTTTGTCCCAAGCACTATAAATACTTCTTTCTTTTTGATTTAAAACTGTAATTTCTTCTTGGTATTGCTGGATTGCTGAATTATCAGATCCCAATTTGGCTATCTGAGTATTAATATGAGAGCGTTCTCTTGCTAAAATATTGTAGTATGCGTCATTGGCTTTGCGGATATTAGATTGATAGTTTTCATCAACTTGTTCTGGATGAATAATATTAATATCTGCTTTCCTGCGATCTAGCACATCAATTTTATCCTGTAATAACAATGCTTCATTTTTCCTATCATCAATAATGATATTTAATCCGGAAAAG
This sequence comes from Marinomonas sp. TI.3.20, assembly GCF_038155025.1. Lineage (NCBI taxonomy): Bacteria > Pseudomonadati > Pseudomonadota > Gammaproteobacteria > Oceanospirillales > Oceanospirillaceae > Marinomonas > Marinomonas sp. TI.3.20. Next base: position 2,006 of record NZ_JBAKAS010000023.1, read on the forward strand.
TTACGTTCGAAGCCATTCAACATTGTTTCAAAGGTTATGGTTGCAAGAAGGATAAGCCCGATAAAAAATAGAATCCTCCAAGAAAGGTGCTTTGCATACATCATAGCCGTTGCGACTGGTATCTTAGCGGCTTCAACAACGGCAACTAATACAAAAGGCAGGGCGGCAACTAGGATGCTGCTATAGTCACCAAAATTAAGTTCTCGATCTGTTTTGTTGAGTTCGGTATACACCGAGAAAGAGACGATGATAGAAATCAAAAAACCGATGCTTACTGCTAGAATTTCAACAACCCAGGCAAATTTGACCAGCCTTACACCGATGTTAAAAAGTTCTTTATTCGAAAGTTTGTTATGGGGTTCCATGCAAAATTATCCAGACAGACTAGGTTAAATGAAGACTGCTCTCTTCATTGTTTAAAAGCATTACACTACATAGTTACGTACAAATTAATGGCATTTTATCAGTTTATTGTCAGCAATTTGCATTTTATTTGCACAGAGAATACCAATGATTCCAGAAATATTCATTAAGAGACAGTTGAACGCAAACCAAGTTCAGTATTTGGCAAGGGTTCAGTCTTTGTGGAGCGGCTATGGAGAGATAGCAAAATACCAAGTGCAAATGGATAACGAGTCTAAAAGCGTCATTCTGAAGCAGATACACTTACCAGAAAATGTCACCCATGTACGCGGTTGGCATTCTGAATTTGCACATCAAAGAAAGGTTCGGTCGTATCATGTGGAAGCGGCTTGGTATCAGGGGTGGGCCGTTCGATGCTCTGATGAGAGTCGTGTTGCTGAGTGTTATGGCGTGTACTTAAATGAAGAAACGGGAGATCAATACCTGTTGTTGGAAGATTTAGACAGCGTAGGTCTTGCGGAGCGACATGCACGCTTATCGGTCGAGGACTGTTTGGTGTGCCTTAATTGGCTCGCAAACTTTCACGGTGAATTCTTGCGCCCCATGGAGCGACAAGGTGCTGCACTGTCAAGCTGGCCACAGGAACTGTGGCCGATTGGAACTTATTGGCACTTGGCTACGCGAAAAAGTGAATGGCAAGCAATGGCAGAAGGTCCATTGAAAACAGAGGCAAGTAGAATAAGTGAACGCTTACTAAAAGCGCAGTACCAGACTTTAGTTCATGGCGATGCTAAAGTTGCGAATTTCTGTTTCTCTGAGGATGGACGACAAGTTGCCGCAGTGGATTTTCAATATGTTGGCGCAGGAATTGGTGTGCAAGACGTCGCTTATTTTCTTGGTAGCGCATTGTCGGAAGAAGACTTAGCGGCGTCGTTACCCTACTTATTAGAGCATTACTTTGCCGAGTTAGGGCAAGCTATTGTGGCACGAGGGGAGTCGCAGTATCTGGCAACGGCAGTGATTGATGAATGGCAGTCGTTGTTTGCCACAGCCTGGGCGGACTTCCATCGCTTTCTTTTGGGGTGGAGTCCTGATCATGTGAAAAACACGGCTTTTAGTCGAGCTATTACTGATCAGGCCTTGGCAGAGTTAACAACATTAGAATGAAGGAGGAGGCTATTGGCCTAGTGCTCGCTTCGTTTTTGCGGTCGCTTGTGCGCTCATTGGGTCATCAGGCCACGGGTGTTTTGGGTATCGACCACGCATTTCTTTTTTTACTTCTGGATAAGCTTCGCGCCAAAAAAAAGGCAGATCTAAGGTAACAGCCAAAGGCCTTTGCGCTGGTGATAGCAGTTCTAATTTTAGGCTTTGTCCGAGCACCGCTGGAGATTGACTCATACCGAAAACTTCTTGCAGCTTCACACTTAACGTCGGCGGCTTATTGGTGTAATCGATTGCGTGGTTGTTACCAGAAGCAACTGATAGCCTTTCGGGCACCGCATCGGCGAGTCGTTTTTGTAGCGGCCAAGCAAGGCTGTCGAGCAATATCTGTTTGAGTGCAAGTTTGTTTAGTGTGGCCTGTGTGGTGACGTTGCCCAAATAAGGCCCCAACCAATCCGCTAAGTGAGAGAATAAACCATCATCACTCATATCTGGCCACGGATGTTGTTTGTCATGTTGCGCCGCAAACTGCAAACGTGCTTTAAACTGAAGGCTGTCTTTCTCCCAAGGTAATGCGTTCAACCCTGATTTGCGAATGTGTTCGAGCATGGCGTCTCGGACTTTTTCTGGGGCAAGTTGTTTGGTTTTTTTTCGTTGTATGCAGAGTTTACCAATCCAAGTTTGTTGCTCGCTGATCAAGCGTCCTTCTTGTTTCGACCACTCAAGATGGTCTCGAGTGAGAAACAGGTGAGGGAATGTCTTTTCAGCGGCTTGAATATCAAGCGGTTGTGAGAGAAAGATACGATCTGCTTCTTGGCCTTGATGGCCGCCAATATCGAGCGCTACAAGCCAATCTGATTGCGCGTTGGTATCGTGTTTGTCTAGTGTCGCGATACGACCATTTGCCAATTTGAAACGAACCTTATCGGCCTGTTGATCGAGACGCTTACCAATGCGATCTGCAAACGCGCCAGCCAGTAACAACCCCAACACAGAGCTTTCTTCTGCGCTGATTGATCGAGCCTCTAATGCTAATTTTTGACTGCGAGCTAACCATTGTTTAACAGAATGTTGGTAGACCGCTTTAGGGCGGCGGCTAGACATGATTATCTGGTGATTCAACCAATCTAGGCGGCTCTCGAAATCACTTGAGTGTTGCGAGAAAGGGTCACCTTCGGATAAAAGCGCGCAGGCTTGGCACGCTAATTCACTGTGTTGCCATTGCTTCCCTAAAATAAGCAATTGCGCCAAACGTGGGTCTAAACCGAGTTGGGCCATATTTTGACCATGATCGGTCAGCTCAAAGGTGTCAGTATTTAGGGCATCTAATGAGCGCAACAAGTCTACTGATTGCTGCCAATGGCTCTCTGGCGGTGGCGTTACCCAGTCTAGCTCCAAGCGGTTTTGTGCTCCCCATTTGGCGACTTCTAACGTCAGTGGGCTCAGGTCTACGCATTCTATTTGAGGTTGTGCCTGTGGTGCCAAACGGGACTGTTGTTCTTCGCTCCACCACCGCAAACAGATTCCCGCTTCGGTTCGCCCCGCACGGCCCATACGTTGCGTGGTTTCTGCTTGCGTCGCACGACGCGTGTGTAGGCGGGTGGTGGCGGTATTGGCATCAAAGCGAGCTTCTCGGCTCAAACCACTGTCGATCACAATGCGAATACCATCAATGGTTAAGCTCGTTTGAGCGATGGCGGTGGCTAAGACGATTTTCCGTTCTGGAGCCATCGCTGGCTGGATGACAGCTTCTTGTTCTTTTAGGCTTAACTCTCCATAGAGCGGACGAATTTTAGCCTCGGGGTCGTTGCCTAATCGCTGCTGTAATTGAGTGGCTGCTTGGCGGATCTCTTTCTGCCCCGGTAGAAAGACCAACAAGCTGCCAGTGTGTTCGCGATAGGCTTGATAGGTCAGGCGAACGACTTCGTCCACTACCTCGGCGGTTTTTAAGGATTTATTGCTATAGAGTGTGTCGATTGGAAAGCCGCGGCCGTGGCTGGTCAGAGTAGGGCAGCCCAGACGAGACTCTAATAATGCGGTGTCTAGCGTGGCGGACATGACTAATAGCTTGAGTGGGTCCTCGTCACGGTAGAGTTCACGGGCTTGCAAGCACAGTGCAAACGCCAAATCAGAATGTAGGTTTCGCTCGTGAAACTCATCAAAAATTACCAGAGCGACATTGTCTAAGCTAGGGTCGTCTTGCAGCATACGAGTCAGCACGCCTTCGGTAACGACCAATACTTGTGTCTCGTTGCTTTCTTTTCCTTCATGACGGATACGATAGCCGATGCGCTTGCCCAATGGCTCTTGTAATGAGTCGGTGAGGCGCTTTGCAGCGGTTTTGGCGGCCAAACGACGAGGCTCTAACATCAGGATCTTGCGACCCTTACGCCATGCTTCATTCATTAATTCCAGTGGCACTACCGTGGTTTTACCTGCGCCGGGTGCCGCTTCAAGAATGGCCTCATGGGCGTTATTCAGCTGGGCTTTTAAGGCAGGAATTAAATCGTAAATTGGCAATGAAGGGGACATAGCATAGCTCGTAAAATGACTCCTCTCATGATACTTGTTTTTGACTTGTTATCGAACCTTCACTTTGGGCTCAGCGATGGTTATGTCGGACTGACAACGTGCGATACAGGGTAAAAAGTAGCCATTGGCTAATTCTTTTTGATTTAAGCCTCTTGGCTGTTGTGGCCCATAGTCGATCTTGCCATCGAGCAATGGCGTTAGACAAACACCGCAGACACCATTAGTACAGGCGTGTTTAATCGGGATATTGTGCCTTATTAACGTCTGCAAAACCGTCTCGTCCTGTGTCGTCGATAGGCTCTGCTTTTCATCAGAGAAGGCAAGGTGAATGTGATTATTGTTCATATTAATATCAGTATTAGGTGGCGAATTCTTAAGCTTAGCATCTTCGTAAAATATTGGTGTTTTTCTGTAACAAAGGTAAGCTAGAGTCCTTTTTAATCTAGAGTTGGCATATGGATACGTCAGAATTATTCTTACAGATTCTTAATACTGTTTTTCCGCTGGTGAGTATTGTTCTGGTTGGTTTTTTATACGCTCGTATTCGCCCTACCGATATGACGGTAGCAAACCGAATCAATATGAGTGTATTTATTCCGGCGTTGATTTTCTCGGTAATGGCGACAAAAGAATTCCATATTGCACAATATCAAGGTCTTATCATTGCGGCCGCCGTAGTAGTGCTCGGGTCGGGGTTATTAGTATGGCCGCTATGCCGTTTACTTGGCGTATCAGCGAAAACCCTAGTTCCACCTATGATGTTTAATAACAGCGGAAACTTAGGCATTCCATTATTGGTCTTAGCCTTTGGTGAAAAAGCTTTACCGATTGCCGTGGTATTATTTTTAACTGAGAATTTACTGCATTTTACCGTCGGCATGTATTTGTTGGACTCTAAAACGAAGCTTAGAAATATTTTAAAAATGCCCATGATCATCGCCACTATTCTGGGTTTAATTTGGAGTTTACAAGGCTGGACGCCGGTGCCTGCCATTGGTGTATCGGTAGATATGCTTGGTCAAATTTCCATACCTCTGATGTTGTTTGCACTGGGTGTGCGCATGACAGAAGTAGATTTAAGTCATTGGAAACTAGGGGTGATCAGTGGCTTCTTATGTCCTTTGAGTGGCATTATTATTGCCATTATCTGGCAGTTAACCGTTGGACTTTCTGCCGAAAACTTTATCTATTTATTGATATTCGCTTGTTTGCCGCCAGCGGTGTTGAATTACATGGTCGCTGAGGTTTTTCAGCAAGAACCTCATAAAGTGGCTTCAATAGTACTGATTGGCAATTTAATGAGTTTGGCCATTGTGCCCGGTGTTTTGTTTTACGTGCTATAAAATAAGATGCATAGACGAGAAAAATGATAAATAACATTAAGAGAAAAAAATGATATTACAGATTGGATTGGTTGTATTACTCATCGTTGGTTTTGTTATTGTTAACCGTATTATAAAAGATAGCATTGCCTTGTTTGGTCAGAGAAAGGCGGTCAGCGATATTCGCGTTAGCTATGTCACCAAGATGCTACAACTGGGTCTTATTGCTATTTGTGTGCTGCTTGCGTGTTTAATCATGGGAGTGGGCTACGGACAATTTGAAGTTTTCTTTTCTTCTGTATTTGCGGTGGTGGGCATTGCGTTGTTTGCCCAATGGTCGATTCTCAGCAACATTACCGCGAGCCTGATTATTTTCTTCGGCTTTCCTTATCATGTCGGTGATTGGGTGAAGGTAGTGGATAAAGACGAGGAGATTTTAGGCCAGATTGTTGATATATCGAGCTTTCATGTAATCATAAAACGTTTATCTGGGGATGTGGTTACTTATCCGAATAGTTTGATTTTGCAAAAGCCAGTTATTCGCTTTATTGATGAAAAAGCCGCTCGCAATATGAGTAAGTTAATGGATCAATTAGAAGAAAAGAAAGGCGTTTAAAATCGAACAAAAAACAATCAATAATTTTAGCTGCTTAGCATTTTGTGTCATAATCACTCTCTCTCGACCTTCAGAATAGAGAGTGTGCTATGCAGTCTGACCCGAAAGCGTTATTAAAGAAAAACAATGAGCTGATTCAATCGGATGTGCTCAAAGTCAAATCACATGTCCAGCGTGCCCAAGACGATTGGATTCTGCATACCTTAATGATCGAAGGCTACGACGTTCCTTTTCGTTTCAAACGCCAAGGCAAATATCGCACATTGCGTGGCGCTCGTGTCAATCTAACCTATTATCCAAGCCAAGAAATGGTTGCCGGTATTCCTATCGAAATCATGAAAGTAGTTCGCATAAAACGGACTTAATTATTTCTCTGATGACCTGTAATAAAAACGATTATTTTCGGTTGGTATGATGAACTAAGCAACGACTTGACGGTCTTTCATGTTGGGTTCTTGTGAGTTTATTTAGGCAGAAAATTTAATGGAAATGAGTCGTTCAGGAAATGCCTTCGCACTGATAAAACGTGTTGAAAAAAGCGTTTGGTTTCAGGGTTTTATTATCAGCATCATTATTATTGCTGCGCTGACGGTAGGAGCGAAAACCTACTCTTTACCCTCCGGTGTCGAGCTGGCGATTAATTACCTAGATACCTTTATCACCGCCTTCTTTTTAGTCGAAGTGAGCTTGCGCTTTTTTGCGTGTGAAGATAAGTGGCGCTTTTTCAAAGACCCTTGGAATATCTTCGATACCATCATTGTTGTCGGTAGTTTGATTCCTATGTCCGAGACCGACATGGTGCTTGTGGCGCGCTTGCTTAGGGTCTTCCGCGTTCTGCGTTTGGTTTCTATTATCCCTGATCTGCGTTTTTTGATTAACGCCTTGATCAAAGCCATTCCTAAAATGGGCTACATTGCCCTGTTGATGTTTATTATCTTCTATATTTTTGCGGCAGTAGGCTCGATCTTCTTTGAGGATATAAACGAAACATTATGGGGTGACATCGCCATTTCCATGCTGACGTTGTTTCGCGTTGCGACGTTCGAAGATTGGACAGACGTCATGTACGAGACAATGGCGGTGTATCCGTTGAGCTGGATCTTCTACGTGGTGTTTATCTTTTTGACGGCGTTTGTCTTCTTGAACATGATGGTGGGTGTGGTGCTGGATGTGATGACAAGAGAAACGGCCGAAAAAGAACACGATGCTCAAGAAAATAACCATCAAGCCTTGGTGACTCAGATCAGCGAACTGCAGCAGCAAGTTGCGCGCCTAGCTGACAAGATAGACGCGCAACACAAAGAAAAAGACTGATTCAGAGTGGCGTTTAAACGATGTTTTGCTTACTGGTTCTACGTGCCAGTAAGCGTCCACCTAAGGTGTTTAGCACCAGCCCTAACAAGACGAGTAGAATGCCGACCCATTGCAGCGGGCTGACATATTCTGAGAGTAAAATCGCCGCCGTGGTGAGGCCAACGACAGGTACGCCGAGTGTTAGCGGTGCAATGGTAGCCGCAGGGTAGCGCGACATCAGATAGCTCCACAATCCATAACCAGCCACAGTGGCAAACATGGATAAGTAAGCGAGGGTGGCTATGGTGCCCCAGCTGATGGCGTACAGACTTTGTAGCATGACATCTGGCCCATCGATAAACCAAGAAGCAACAAAGAAAGGCAGAGGAGGTATCCAGCAACTCCAAATCACCAAATTAACGTTGGCGTGATAGCCTTTTTTACTGATGACCTTGGTGCTGATATTACCGAGTGCCCAGCAAGTAGCGGCCACCAAGGTTAAGCCAAAGCCAATCAGGGTCATACTGGAGTTATCATTCTCAAGAGCAATGGTGGCTAATCCACCGGCGGCAATGGCGATGGCAATAAGCTGATAAGGGCGAACTCCCTCTTTTAAGAACACAACTGCAAATAATAGGGTAAAAATTGCCTGAGATTGCAAAACAAGAGAGGCTAATCCCGCTGGCATTCCGAATTGCATCGCACTAAACAAAAAGGCAAATTGGCCAAAGCTGATAGGTAGGGCATATAAAAACCACCATTTAATCGGGGTTTTTGGACGCTTGAAAAACAGTGAGCCAATGACCGCCACCATTAAGAAGCGCAAACCGCCCAACATCATGGGTGGTAGAGCATCTAACCCCCAACGAATGACAACGAAATTCAGCCCCCATGCAATAATAATGGCGAGCGCGATCAACATATCCCTACGGGTCATTTCATATTCCTTGACGTTAAGGTGGCTAGATTGGTTAGCTTACGTTGTTTACCGACAAGCGCCAATGTGCAGATGAGCAAAGAATCAAAGATACAGGCGAGATGATAAACAGAAAAAAGGGCTACTTATCAGTAAGCCCTTGTATTCATTGTTATATTCTCTGATCACATCGAACGAAATTAAACTGTGACCGCATCCAACGCTTGGCTGATATCGGCAATAATGTCTTCAATGTTTTCAATACCAACCGAGATGCGAATTAGGTCGGTGCTGACACCGGCTTTGGCTAACTCTTCTTCATTTAATTGGCGGTGTGTTGTCGTGGCTGGATGACACGCAAGGGATTTTGCATCGCCAATGTTGACTAAGCGCAACACCATTTTTAAGGCATCGATGAACTGTGTGCCTGCGACTAAACCACCTTTTACGCCGAAGCTTAATACGCCAGAGGCTTTACCGCTGGTGATACGCTGGCTTAGGGCATTGTATGGGCTGTCTGGAAGCGCGGCGTAATTGACCCAGTTTACCTTCTCGTGACTCTGTAAGTAGGCGGCTAATTTTTCAGCATTAGAGCAATGACGCTCCATACGTAAACCCAATGTTTCTAAACCTTGCATGATTAAGAAGGCGCTGTGTGGAGACAGAGCCGAGCCGGTGTTACGCAGTGGTACCACTCGACAACGACCTATGTATGCCGCGGCACCTAATGCTTCGGTGTAAACCACGTTGTGGTATGAAGGATCTGGCTCGTTCATCATTGGGAAGCGTTTTTTGTTGGCGACCCAATCGAATTTACCAGAGTCGACAATCATGCCGCCGACGGTAGTACCGTGACCTGCAATGTATTTGGTTAGGGAATGCACCACAATGTGAGCGCCTAACTCGAAAGGACGACACAAAAATGGCGTCGCCACTGTGTTATCCACAATCAGTGGAATGCCGTGTTTGTTGGCGATGGCTGCCAGCGCTTCGATGTCGACAATATTGCCCGCTGGGTTGCCAATGGACTCACAAAAGATAGCGCGAGTATTTTCGTCAATAGCGGCTTCAAAACCTGCAAAGTCGTCTGCAGAAATCATGCGTGCTTCAATACCGCGACGCGGGAAGCTATGGGCAAATAAATTATAAGTGCCGCCGTAAAGCTGACTGGTGCTAATGATGTTAGAGCCTACTTCACAAATACACTCAATCGCATAGGTAATCGCTGACATACCGGAAGCGACCGCCAAACCTGCAATGCCACCTTCCATCGCCGATACGCGCTGTTCTAATACATCGGTGGTTGGATTCATGATGCGGGTGTAAATGTTGCCCGCTACTTTTAGGTCAAAAAGATCTGCCCCATGCTGTGTATCGTCAAAGGTGTAAGACGTTGTCTGGTAAATGGGAACAGCGGCGGCTTTGGTGGTTTCTTCAGAGGTATAACCATGATGAAGCGCAAGAGATTCTAATTTCATTGTAAGCAATCCTAGTCTTATTATTGAGGGGATCTAACGACACCATATTAACGCGCGATGGTGGTGAGGAAAAACAAATATTGCTCATGGTACGTGGCCTTCTATTCAAATGAGAGTATTCAAACGAAGCATGTAAACAAGAGCGCATAGAGGGGAGCAATGCCGACAGCGAGCGTCACAAAAGCGGCTTAGCAGTATGACTAGCATTGCTCACAGGGAAAGTGGTTAGCTTTGAGGTCGAAGCGCCGCGTCAAAGGACTCGTAATTCTCCAAAACGCCAAACCAAAAAGAGGAACTGATCATCTTAAATTGGCGTTCAAGCGGCTCGCTAGCAAGTGTTTCTATTTGCCAAAGAATGCCAGAAGCTTGTGGAAAATCATCGCCATTGAGTTGTTCTTCATAAAGGCGTTGCATTAAGCCATTTTCATCCAGTCCGCATGACAATAAACGCACCAAGTTGGCGGCGAGATCGCTATCAAGCTGTTCAAGGTCGACGGCATTTTTAGCATGGACAGTGATGGTGAAATCGACACCAGTCGGTTGTGCAAAGGTGCCATTAAACGCGCTACGTAGTAAGCCATAGGCATTAAAAAAGCGCTCATGGAATTGGCAGTCTGAGTATTCTTCCCACAATCTATCATCGGCCATTTCATGGCTCAGCTGATCGATTTTACCGGCGGTTAAATCGTCAGAAAAAAGTGACGTTAACACAACATTGGCCGCGTCGGCGTGAGGTAAATCGCTTAAAGACATAAGACACATGTCTTTAAGATCGGCATCGGTTAACTCTTCTAAGCCATCGTCCAATTCCATTAGCGTCATAAGTGTGAGGTATTGTGAACGACTCCAAGCATTGGGAATGGCTGAAATTTTGTGAAATGAATTTAGTTCAATAGAGAATTTTGCAGACATGAGTGCCTCCAATAAAAAAGCCGCAGAAACGTGACTTTGTAGTAGCCAAGCTAAACCGTATTGACCTTTTATACAAGAAAGCTGAGCAAAAATGGGGAAAAAGGCGATGAAAAAAGCGGCCCGAAAGCCGCTTTATTATTGATGCTCTATAACGTTAAATAAACAGCAGTACCGCTAAGTTCATTACTCTTGAAATAAGCAAAAGACCGATAAAACCAACGAGGTAGAGCAGGCAGAACCATTGCCAAGGTTTGAGTTTATCGGCTTTGGCTTTGAGTGTTTTCCACATATTAGTAACCCTCCTGATAATCTTCGACTTTGCCGGCAAAAACTCGGTATCCCCATAGCGTATAAATGCAGATAACAGGGATAAAAATACACACACCAGGTAATAAGAACAGCAAGCTGGTGGTCGGCGATGCGGCTTCCCATAAGGTTAATTGACGTGGGATCAAGTAAGGGAACACGCTGACGACTAAGCCGGCTAAACCTAATAAGAAAAGCAAAACGCCACACCAAAATGGACGCGACTCGTGACGGTGGCTGTGCAGATCTTTCCAAGACACAATCGCCGCAATCAGACACAAGATAGGCAAGGGCGCTAAGTACAAGAAGTGACTGCCTGAGAACCAGCGTAACTTGATGTCTGGCTGAGTTAACACTGTCCATATACTGACGACGGCCATTGCAATCATCACGAGAACCAACAAGACTTTTGCTAGCTTCGCTGCGTGAGCTTGAATCACACCACGAGATTTCATAAACAAGTAACACGCCCCTAACATGGCATAGCCAGCCATCACCGCAAAACCGGTAAAGATGGTAAAAGGTGTGATCCAGTGCAAGCTAGAAATTGCCTCACTGCCAACCGGAATCCCTTGTACAACCGTGCCCAACACCAAGCCTTGGCAGAATGCTGCGACGGCAGAGCCTGCGCTGAACGCAAAGTCCCAGTAAGGACGTGAGCGATCAGACTTAAAACGGTATTCAAAAGCAACGCCGCGGAAGATCAAGGAAAACAGCATCAGCATTAGGGGAATGTATAAAATAGACAACAATCCCGCATACGCAGCAGGGAAGATGCCGTACAACAGAGCACCGCCCATGACGAGCCAAGTTTCATTACCATCCCAAACATGTGAAATAGACAGCATCAAATGATCGCGCTCCCCGGGTTTGTCAAACCAGGGGTATAAAATGCCAATGCCTAAATCAAAGCCATCAAGGCAGACATACATGAAGATGCAGAATCCCAGTACTAAGAAATAAAATAAAGGTAAATCCATTACTTCTCTCCCTCGTGATCTTCATGTTTCAAGTTTTTCACCCATGCCAAGGCATAGCCAGGCGCGTTCATACCGATAAGGTGTTTTTCCAATGTGGCCATTTTAGGCGGCCCTTTGCGAATCAATTTGCGCATAAAGTAGAGATACACAAGCGACAGTAGGAAGTAGATCACCACAAACATGGTCAACGAAAACAGCACACGTTCTGAAGGCAACGGTGACACCACATCTGAAGTGCGAACCAAATTGTAAATAACCCAAGGTTGGCGACCTGTTTCCGCAACATACCAACCGGCAAGCGTTGCGACCACACCCATAGGTGTAAAGAAAGTCACCGCACGTAAGAACCATTTATTCTCATACAATCTGCCTTTGCGGCGTAAGACCAAGGCGGCCAGAGCGATGGCGACCATCCCCATCCCCAGTCCTACCATCACGCGGAACGACCAAAATACCAAGGGCACATAAGGACGATCTTCTTTTGGAAAGGCTTTTAAACCGGTAACCGAGCCGTCCAGTGTGTGAGTCAGTATTAGGCTGCCAAGATTCGGAATACCCAGTTGGTAATCGTTTTCTTCGGTTTGCATGTTTGGCATTGCGAATAGCAGTAGTGGCACTTCGCTTTCTTGCGCTTCCCAGATACCTTCCATCGCCGCTAATTTCGCTGGTTGATGCTCTTTTACTTCTAGGCCAGATTCATCGCCGACTTTGACTTGTAAAATAGTCAGCACCAACAACAACCACATGGTCATGGAAAGCCCTTTTTTAGAGAAGTTCACATGACGCTTTTTCAATAAGTAGAACGCACTAACACCAGCGACCAATAACGACGCGGAGATCAGCGAAGCCAGTAACATGTGTGTCAGACGAATAGGGAAAGAGGGGTTAAAGATCACCTGCATCCAACTTTCTACATGGAAAACGCCATCGATAATTTTATAGCCCTGCGGCGTTTGCATCCATGAGTTAGCCGCCATGATCCAAGTCGATGAAATCCAAGTGCCAATCGCCACAACCAGTGTTGAAATAAAATGGACTTTTCGACCGACTCGTTGCCAACCAAACAACATGACACCCAAGAAGCCAGCTTCAAGAAAGAAGGCTGTCAGTACTTCGTACGCCAGTAATGGCCCAAGCACGGGTCCCGCGATTTCAGAGAATTTGGAAAAGTTAGTACCAAACTCGTAAGACATGACGATGCCACCGACCACACCCATACCAAAGGTAATAGCAAAGGGTTTGATCCAAAATTTAGCCAGCTGCAAATAACGTGGGTCATCTGTTTTCAGCCAGAGCGCTTCCCAAAGGGCAATCAAGGTTGCTAAACCAATCGTGATGGTTGGGAAAATAATATGAAAGCTGACGGTAAAAGCGAATTGAATACGCGATAGCATCGCCGAGTCAAAATGTTCCATAGTGATACCTAAGTAAAGCAAAAGACGAAATGGAATAGGGCCAATATATCGCGCGCTATTCCTAGCCTAAGAGTGTTCTAAATCAAGACTTCTTGAGAAACAGCTGCTTAATGGCAAGTGGAGAGATGGCTAGGCAAAAGATGCTGGCTAGCGTCATGATTTCAGTCATAAAAGAAGCAGTATTCATGGTAAGTACCTTGTTAGTTGCATGGGTATTGATGTAAATCAATTTATCTATTGCTAAGCAAAACAGAGGCCAGCTTTTAAAATATTCTATCCTATTGATTTTTAAGAGATTAAAATTAATTTTTGTATTGAGTGTAAACAAGGTTTACGATTACATCATTATTTTGGTGTAAACGAGGTTTACAGTTTGACGATTTCTCTGATGTTCGAAGTGTCTATGCTGATTTCCAGCGTATGTGGCTTACTGGTGGCGGCATGGTTGCTTTGGCGTGCGCAAAATCAAGGCGAGCTACAGGCATTGGCTGGTTTTGCCATCATGATGGCGATCTGGTGTTTTGGTCATGTGGCGCTTTTTCAGGGGTATGAGCAAGTGGGTGTCCACATCATTTTGGCGAACCCTTTAATGCCGACTTTTTTCCTCCATTTTGCAATCCGGTTTGTCTACTCTGGCTCGGCAAAAGACGTCTGGCTGAGGCGCTTGGCTAAAAACCTGCCTTGGTTCTATTTAACCAGTATCGCGGTGGTACTCCAGAGCTGGTGGGTGGATGCTGGTGCGGCGAGCCAAACATTTGATACGCGTTCTTTCTTTGTGTTTACCGATGCTGGTGCGTGTAATCTGGTGTATACCATCTTGATGGGCATGCTCGCCCACGGGGTATTGTTGTTTGGTTGGTATCGTCATACGGGCAACAAAAAACGCTCTATTTTGGCGATGTTTGGCGTCGGTGCATGGGGGTTATTACTGGCCACCAGTTTTGTGTTTCCTTCCTTTGGTATCAGCTGGTTTCCTTATCCGATGCTGTTATTGCCCACTTATCTTCTGTTGTTGGTGTACGCCGTCGTGCGCTATCAGATCTTGTCGGTGAATGCGTTCGCCAATCGCGCTCTGCTTTGGCTGGCGATGATGCTGGTGATCTTGTGTTTGATTTCTGTGATCAGTGTGGTTTCAGGGCGAGTGGGATTGCAGGCATTGGCGAACGTGCCCAGTTGGCAGTTATGGCTCTATTCGCTGCTTACCTTGGTGGTGTCAGCGTTAATCTACCAACCGCTTAATCGGCTTATTTCGCGCCTTATTTACCCCGGAGCAGTATTAAACGAACAGGTATTAGATACTTGGTCGACACAGTTAAAAGAAGCCCATGACTGGGCCAGTTTGATTTCTGTTGGTGAACACCTACTCTCTTCACAGATACGACAAAACATACGTATAGATGTTCAACATCATCATAAAGACAACTTGAAAGAAGAGCGTGCCTTGGCACTTATTGTGAACCGTACTGATCAAGGTTGGCATTCTGTTTTGGTTGGCTGGAACGATGCCAGCCCGGGAATGCGCCTAACCGCTGAAGTATTCGGCTCCTTGTTTTCCACCAGTTGTGGTTTGTTAGAGCGTTCATTGGCGCTTGCCGTCGCTGAGCGCAAACGCTTAGACGAACAGCATCTGGTTGAATTGGGCAGTTTGTCGGCGGCAGTCGCTCACGAGTTACGTAACCCATTGAATATCATTTCGATGGCGGCTTACGATGCTCCTGTTGAAACACGTCAGCACATTCAAACCCAGCTCAAGCGAGCGGATCGCTTGGTGAGCGATATGTTGGTGTATTCTGGCGGATTGGCTCTGCACAAAACCAAGGTGCCTTTGCATGCGCTGGTGGCGAGTATTGTGGCGCAATCACACCTTGGCGAGATCGAGTGCCAGTTGGACATAGACGACGCCATTGAGCTGCCAGCAGATTACCAAAGAGTGCAGCAGGTGTTTATTAACCTGATTGATAATGCGGTGGCATTTTTACGCAATCAAGCGGGTGGAAAATTGGCCATTCAGGCGCGAGTCAGTGCCGATTCCGTGGTGATTCAGGTGCATAATAATGGCCCTAAAATAGACGAAGCATTAACCGGTGAGGTTTTGTTTCAGCCGTTTGTGACGAAACGAGCGGGTGGTAGCGGCCTTGGTCTTGCCATTGTGCGACGTATATTAGATGCCCATCAAGGGCGGATTTTTCACCGCAGTGACGCCGGTTGGCCAGTGACCTTTGAGCTCTCTTTCCCTTTACCTCAGTCGACTTCTGACGACGCAACAGTATCTGGCACCGCGCCAGTGATAGGCCATTAAATGACGCAAAATAAAATTCTATTAGTCGACGACGAACCCGCCTTTCGTGAGTTAGCGAGCCGCTGGCTAGCGGGCCAAGATTATCAAGTAAGAACCGCAGGCAGCCTAGAAGAAGCGCGTCAGGCGATGGTTGAATTTGACGCCGATTTAGTGCTGCTTGATTTGTCGATGCCACCGCATTTCGACCCACAAGTTACGCTGGAATCCATGGCAGAATTTGAGGGGCGTCCGGTGATTATTATTACCGGGCATGCAGATCGAGATTTGGCGCTAAAAGCGGTGTCGTTAGGCGCATGGGATTTTATCGCCAAACCCATCGATCCAGAAATGCTGGCGGTGGTGGTGCGCCGCGCGATCGCCAAAACCACCTTAGAGCGCGAGCTTAATCAGCTTAAAAAAGCCAGCCAGCCTAGCCAAGGTGCCGCCGCTTATATTGGTCATTCCTCAAGCGCGCAAAAAGTCCGCGCCTTGATCGAGCGAATTGCCCCGACCGATGTAAGAGTGCTGGTCACTGGGCCATCAGGCACAGGGAAAGAAGTCATCTCGCGAACGCTGCATGAGCTGAGTCATCGCGCACGAGAAGCGTTTATTTCAGTCCATTGCGGCGCGATTCCAGACGAACTGCTGGAAAGCGAACTGTTTGGCTATGTAAAAGGCGCGTTTACTGGGGCAGAGAAAGACAAAGAAGGCTTATTAAGCTTGGCCAATGGTGGCACGTTATTCTTGGACGAAATCGGCGAAATGCCACTGACCATGCAGGTAAAAATGCTACGCGTGCTACAAGAAGGCACCTTCTTTCCTGTCGGCGGACGTGAGCAAAAACACATTGATGTGCGCGTTATCTCGGCGACCAACGCCGACCTTGTGGAAAAAGTACGCGATGGCAGCTTCCGCGAAGACTTGTATTACCGAATCAAGGGCGTCAACATCGAAACCCAGTCCCTCGCCGAACGTCTAGAAGACGTGCCAGTCTTACTGCAAGCCTTCCTTGCCAATCTTAGAGAGAAGCAAGACAAAACCCTGCAGTTAAGCACAGAAGCCATGCAATGGTTCCGCCAACAATATTGGCCAGGCAACGTACGAGAGCTGAAAAATTCCTTAGAAAGCGTTGCCTCGATTTGCCCAGAAGGGCACATCACCATGGACGATATCCACCTGTTATACCCCTCAAACGAGGTACCGCGAGTTCCAACGCAAATGCTAGAACCCGACAGTGATGCCACATTAGATGAACAAGTACGAGCGCTGGAAATACGCCTGATTAAAAAAGCACTCACCACAACCCAAGACAACCGCACCCAAGCCGCGAAACAACTCGGCTTATCACGGCAAGGCTTGATTAAGAAAATAGAACGATATGGGTTGTGAGGAGATTATTGAAATTGTTCTGTTAGCCAATCCATAAAGGCTTTCACTCTTATTGGCACTTGTTGATTCTGAGGATAGAGTACCGAAACAGGCATAATAGGTGGTGGGTAATCGTTTAGTACTTGTTGGAGCTTACCGCTTATTAGCTCTTCTTTTATGCGATAACGTGGCACTTGAATTAATCCTAATCCAGACAGTGCGGCACCGGTATACATATCGGCTCCATTAACGGTAATAAATGATGTCAGCGTGATTTCTTTTATTTCCTGACCTAGCGTGAAGTCTAGACTTGCATCTTGTCCAGTGTCGGAAGATGAATAGGCTACTGCTCGATGATGTTTGAGTGACTCTAAGCTTGTTGGTACGCCATATTTTTCTAAGTAGTCTGGACTGGCAACGGTGACTTGTTCCATTTTGGCCAAAGGCTTTGCAACCAGCGAAGAGTCTTGAAGTTGTCCTGCGCGCAATACGCAGTCAATGCCTTCTTTTACAAGATCTACGAGCCGATCATCTTCACCAATGTGCAATGAAATATTAGGGTAGCGAGACACAAAATCCCCCATAGCAGGCATGACAAAATGTTTGGCTAGCGTGCCCTGTAGATTCACCCGTAGTAAACCTTTTGGCGATGTGTTTTTAAACGCGGTATCAGCATCTTCTACGTCGGCTAAAATACGCAAGCAGCGTTGATAATAGCTTTTCCCCTCTTCTGTCATACTCACTTGGCGGGTTGTACGTTCCAATAGTCGTGCGCCAAGACGTTGTTCAAGACGCTTAACCAAGTTTGAGGTAGTGGCTCGGGGAATATGTAAATCTTCAGCGGCTTGTGAAAAGCTGCCGCATTGGGCTATTCGCACAAAAACCTGCATTTCCTGAAAGCGATCCATAACACACCATTGTTATAGTAAATGGAATTATATTGTCAAATATACGGTGATTATCTTTCAAATCAAACCTTCTATTCTTTCTTTCGTTGGTTCATTTCATTCGGAGGATAAGAACATGTCTACACTAAATCAAAAAATAGCCCTTATAACAGGTGCCTCACGAGGTATCGGCGCAAGCGTTGCTCTCCAGTTAGCGGACGATGGGTTTGCCGTAGTAATTAACTACTCATCAAATTCAAAAGTTGCAGACGAACTGGTTCAAGAGCTTGTTAAAAAAGGTCACGTAGCGCTTGCCGTCAAAGCCAATGTGGCTAAGTCATCCGAGGTGAAAGCCATGTTTGACCTAATTGAAGATCGCCTCGGTGCTATTGATGTGCTGGTGAATAATGCAGGTATTCTGAAAATAGCACCGCTGGTACAAACCTCTGATGAATTGTATGAAAGCTACTTCGCTATTAACACTCAAGGCGTGTTTAACACATTGCGAGAAGCTGGAACACGTTTGAACGACGATGGCCGCATCATCAATGTGTCTAGTACCACGTTAGCCTTGAACATGGTGGGATACTCTATTTACAACGGAACAAAAGCCGCGGTTGAAGCTTTTACAAAAGTTTTTTCAAAAGAGTTAAGAGGTCGTCAAATCACAGTAAATGCTGTGGCCCCTGGGCCCGTTGCGACAGACTTATTCTTGCAAGGTAAAACAGAAGAAATGATTCAAAATTTTGCCAAAATGCCACCACTTGAACGACTCGGACAACCAGAAGACATTGCTCAAGTCATTTCATTCTTGGCAAGTCCTGCCAGTGCGTGGGTCAATGGACAAGTCCTTCGTGCGAATGGTGGTTTGGCGTAAATTAGGTGAGTATTCCGCAGCGATTAAAAGCAATAGTACTAACCGTTATAGTGGTGGTGGCGATCAACGCTTGCTCTAAGCCACTTATTGCTGACGCCATGGGGAATTTAACCATAAGATCATCAGTCACCTACTTGTATTTGCTTCGCCATACGCCATTTTTCACTTCTCTAAAAAAAGAGGAACTTCGTTGGGTAATCAAGCACTCCAAGGAATGGTCGGTAGAGCAAGGTGGCGTCGTGGCGACAAACTCCAGTGCACCAGATTATTGGATCTTACTGGATGGCGCGTGGCAGCTTGAATGTGGCGACAAACGCTATCCAAGTAAAAATGATGACGCAGGGAAGTGGTTTAGCTCCGAGGTTATTTCTGAGATCTGCAAGCTGGTGGTCACAGAATCCAGCTATGTTATGCAAATTCCCCAAACGGACATGAACGACATGATACAGAAAGGTTTCAACTTCCAAGAGCATCTTGAGGCCGGACTCTCTTATTATGAAAAAATGTTTTTAACAGCGAATAAGCGATAACAAAAAGAGCATTCGAAAACAGCCACAACAACCGAACCCAAGCC
The DNA here is from genome assembly GCF_038155025.1 of Marinomonas sp. TI.3.20. NCBI lineage: Bacteria > Pseudomonadati > Pseudomonadota > Gammaproteobacteria > Oceanospirillales > Oceanospirillaceae > Marinomonas > Marinomonas sp. TI.3.20. The sequence goes on from NZ_JBAKAS010000023.1 coordinate 21,284, forward strand.
GCCAAACAACTCGGCATATCGCGACAAGGGTTGATCAAGAAAATAGAACGATATGGGTTGTGAGGAATGACGCTTAACTAAGCGTCATTGGCGTCTGAATCGCCATCGATCCAATCGAGTGCAGAAGCGAGCTCGACGTAGTCTTTGTATTGTTCTTTTGTGATCCTATCAAACTGACCTAAATAGAATTGTGCTTTACACCACAATAGACCATACGAAATACTATCTGGAGGATTTTTTACAAAATTGTTTTCTTCTATTTTTTGTATAATTTTTTGGATTGGTGATAGCTTTTGTCCTCTGGATTGTTCTCCCATTAAGGCACCAAAATTGTTATTTTTAATACCTAAATCATTAAGGAAGGGCTCACTCAAATATTTTTTGAAGCTAAAACTATAAGGTGTTTGGAGTTGCTTTTTATGGGCTTTTTGGTAGTTACTTTCATTAATAAAAAGCGAAGCGTAATCTTCGATTTTTATTGTTATTTTTAAAGTGTCTTTATTATCCTGAAACTTATGATCAAGAAAAGCTTTAAGGTCAATGCTCTTACTGCTCTCGTCTATATCTTTAAAGCTTCCAGATATAATGTTTTTAAACAAATTATTGTCTTGCTCGTTTATACAAAGCAATGATGTCAAAAGAATTATGTCCATATTGGAGTTAAAAGGCATGTTTGATAATGTCGCGATGATTCTATCTGTAATTTGAATCGCAGTTCTCGGCGGCATGTTAAACGCATCTAAAATCACTGCAATATTATCTAAAGTGACTTTGCCATCTTCGTTTGGTGGCAGAATGCTTATCCCTGCTTTTTTAAGGTATTCGCCTGATAATTTATGGTGGTCTACATGTACTTCTAGGAAGTTTTTTAGGTCGGGCGCTTTTAAACTGAAGCGGCTGTTAAAGAATCGACCAAGATAAAGGCGTGCATCAAACCCTTCCCCATAAATGGCTTTCACTGCATGTTGCAGTTGTTCTGTGTCCGTCGCTACAACGAAGACAATGCCTTTGATATCAAAAATATGCTTGATAGTTTCCAACATTTCCACGGCGTAGCTTGGACGACAGCGATCTAACTCATCGATGAAAATAAAAGCGGGATATGCTTTTTCGTCTTCTGGATTGTCTGTAATAAAAGAAACCCATTCGGCAACACTAATTTTTAAGTCGTCAATAGCTTGAGACTTTTCTTCGTGTTCATCTAGTAAATGTGTAACAGCACCTGCTGCTACATCACTTAAATCGATAAAATCTTCATCGCCAAAATACTTTTTAGAAAATGTTTTTATCAGAGCTGGCGCGGCGGCTTTAAATAAACCAACGACTCGTTTTGGAACCTCAAAATTAGGTTTTTTCTTAATATCTGCTTGATCTGTAAGCTGCTTTATCACAGAAGAAATAACTGTCATCAATGGATCATCAGAATAATCTTGTTTCCATGCGTCGATGTACACAACAGGGAAGTGAGGCTTTAAATCCTTTGACCAACGCTTAAGAAAATACGTCTTACCAGAGCCCCACTCTGAATTGAGGTTAAGCACATAATTCCGTTTATCTTCGCCATCGTCTCGGGATGAGTCATAACCTTGATCGACTAGAAATTTCGTTAAGAACTGCGCGTATCTCTGACGACCGAGGGTATCTTTTGGAAAATCTTCATCGTCTATGGTTGTAGGATCAGACCAATCTATAGAGTCTTTAGTAAACATGTCGTTGCTTCCCTTCGTTGATGCTATATCAGTAATAGCCGTATTCCCGATTTTAAGGAACAATATCACAGTTCAGTGACTTCTCGCGCTGGCGCGTGGAGTGAACGTGCTTTGTTTCTTTTATCGTAAACTAGGTGGCGTTTTATTGATCAACTATCTAAGTTTATAGGTTTCGTTTACTATACTGTTAAATTAACCGTTAATAATTATCTATTTAAATTAGTTAATTATTTGATTTTAAAAGAAAATAAATCATCAAAAGAACCGTTAAAAATGATCAGTGTGACGCCTTTTATTCAACCAGAACAGGCTTCTGGAGACATTCGAAATATGGCCGTGGAGGTCTACAAACAATCCGCGAGTTTGTCGGCGTCTGTTCGCCCCAATCTTAAGCCTGCGGTCGAGCATCTACTGAGATTTGTGAACAGCTATTACAGCAACAGAATAGAGGGCAACAGCACAGAACCTGCAGATATTATTCACGCAGAAGGCATGGTGCCAACCGACCCTGTAAAACGGAATGACTTACTAGAAATAGATGCGCATTTGGCTGCACAAAATGCTTTGCTCAAAAGCAGTGTCAGTCCAGCGCAGCTGACAGATGAGGCATTCTTATGCTCTATACATGAGCATTTTTTCAAAGATTTACCAGAGTTCGTGCGCACGCATGTTCGAGAATCCACAGGTGAAATCTATCTTGTAGAAGCCGGAAAATTACGAACTACGCAAGTGCAAATTGGGAAACATCTACCGCCACATCAAGATGAGTTAAATGGCTATTTAAACTGGTTTCATAGCTCATACCGATTAGATCGGTTGTTTGGTGAAACTCGTCTTTTGGCTGCCTCGGCTGCGCATCATCGCTTTGCTTGGATTCATCCGTTTTTGGATGGAAATGGCCGAGTAGGGCGTTTGTTTACGGACAGCTATATGCGTGGTGCGGGTGTTGATGGTTATGGTTTGTGGACATTGAGTCGAGGCTTCGCACGCACAATTGATGAATATAAGCTTCGTTTGGCTGGTGCCGACATGGTTCGACAAGGCAGTACTGACGGACGTGGAATTTTGTCGAATAGAGGGCTTGAGGCTTTCCAACGTTATTTCTTTGAAACGTGTCTTGATCAAATTCAGTACCTTGCTGGTGTTTTAGATATTCCGTCTTTTGATATGAGATTAAAGCAATACACGGATCAACGAGTTTCTGGTGTGGCACTAAGCCCGAAAGGTGAAACACTTAAGAAATGGCGACCAGAAACCGTCTTGTTACTGAAAGCGGTTATGACTGATTCCAAGGTGATGCGGACTGATGTGCCACAAATTACAGGACTAGGAGACACCAATTCGCGTGCCGTTGTGAAACAGCTTATAGAAGAAGGTTGGGTTCGTGGAGAAACGAAAACAGCACTGAAAATTAATCAAATCCCGTTTGATGCTATATCTTTTCTCTTCCCGCATCTTTGGTAATTACTTACTTTTTAATTAATAGCTTCATCTCAATTCATCATAAAAAGAACCAACAGGTTAAACAACTCTTCGCGCCTGCGCGTGGAGCGTACCTGTTGGTTCTTTTGAGCCGCATAAATAAGCTACGGAGTTTTTAAAACGCCTAAAAAGAGAAGCCGCAACTAACCGATGGCTTTCGTCCCCGCCACGGTACAGTCGATTTCCCCGTCTTGTACGCGCACCTTAATAGAGTCGCCTTTTTCTATTTCGTTGACTGAACGAATAACCTGTTTGTCTTTAGAAGCAATGGCGTAGCCGCGCGACAAGGTATTGAGTGGGCTGACGAGGTTGAGCTTGTCGATGAGGCGGGCAAAGCTGGTTTGTTTACTGGTTAGGGCATTATTTAGCGCCAACGCCAGTCGAGCGTCTATGTCGCGAAGCTTGTCGCGGTTTTGTTCGATGCGTCGTACTGGTGTGTTCTTTTGCAGCCTGTGTTCAAGGTTCTGTGTTTTGACTTTGTGTTCTTGGATTTGGCGCTCAAGGCTTTGTTGTAAGCGGCGCTTGAGTTGATCTAGCTGGTTTTGTTGTTGATCAATGCGTTCCTTCGGATGGCGAATGCGTTTGATCATGAAGTCTAATTGCTGCTGGCTTTGCTCTAAAATGCGCGACATGCGTCGGGTCAGCTGACTTTCTTGCTGGGCAATTTGACGAATCAGTTGTGCTTTATCGGGACTTAACAACTCCGCCGCAGCGGTGGGTGTGGCCGCACGTACATCGGCGACAAAATCGGAGATAGTAAAGTCGGTTTCATGGCCCACCGCCGAGACAATCGGCGTACTGGCGTGAAAAATGGCACGGGCTAGGGTTTCGTCGTTAAAACTCCACAAGTCTTCTAACGAGCCGCCGCCACGGCCAATAACGATGGCATCGAAGTAACCGCTTTCATCTGCACGGGTTAATTGTTTGAGAATGTTTTTCGCCGCATCCTTGCCTTGAACCAATGACGGAAGAATAGTCAATTCTGTCAGCGGGAAGCGACGACGAAAGGCGATGATCATGTCGCGTACCGCCGCGCCAACCGATGAGGTAATGATCGCCACGCGTTCTGGCTGTGTTGGCAGTGGCTTTTTATGTTCTGCTGCGAACAGGCCTTCTGCTTGCAGTGAGTTCTTTAATCGTTCAAATGCTTGTTGAAGTGCGCCTTCTCCGGCAGATTCCATGCCTTCTACGCTGAGTTGGCAATCGCCGCGTGGACCATAAAAGGTGACACGGGCGCGCAAGCGCACTCTATCGCCATCCTTGGGCTGAAAGCGTACCGCGTTATTTTTACCTTTGAACATGGCGCAGCGGATTTGTGCGCGGTCGTCTTTGAGCGAAAAATACCAATGCCCAGAGCCAGGTTTGGCCAAATTGGAGATTTCACCTTCGACTAAAATCCACGGTAGACTGGCTTCAAGGAGTTGTTGAATTTGTCGATTTAGTTGCGAGACGGTAAATGCAGTTTCTTGTACTGGGCTAGTTGTAAGTTTTTTCATCAATCTCTCGTGGTTTTGATTTACCGAATGCGACTATTGGAGTAGAATTACTTGCCATCTTAACTCCCCTTGTTGGCATTGGAAACTCCCCATTATGTTACGAATCGTGCAAGAAGCTTTAACGTTTGATGACGTATTGCTCATCCCCGGCTATTCCGAAGTTCTTCCTAAGGATGTTAGCCTCAAAACGAAAATCACAAAAGACATTGAGTTGAACATTCCTCTGACGTCTTCTGCGATGGATACCGTTACCGAACACCGCATGGCGATTGCTTTGGCTCAAGAAGGGGGCATAGGCATTGTCCACAAAAACTTGACCATCGAAGAGCAAGCGCAAGAAGTGCGTCGTGTTAAAAAATTCGAAAGCGGTATCGTTCGAGACCTTGTTACGATCAGTCCTGAAGCCAGTGTTCATGAGCTGATGGCATTGACAGCGGAAAATAACATCTCAAGTGTTCCTGTTGTTCAAGGTACTGACCTAGTTGGTATCGTGACGAGCCGTGATGTTCGCTTCGTAAAAGATTTCGATAAGAAAGTAGCAGACATTATGACACCGAAAGAGCGCCTTGTTACTGCGCTTGAAGGTGCTTCTGCTGGTTCTATCCGTAAGTTACTTCATGAAAACCGCATCGAAAAAGTATTGATCGTTAACGATCAATTCGAATTGCGCGGCATGGTAACCGTTACTGACTTCAATAAAGCCACGACTTATCCGAACGCATGTAAAGATGCTGAAGGCCGTTTACGCGTAGGCGCAGCGGTTGGTACTGGTGCTGATACGGGCGATCGCGTTAAAGCATTGTCTGATGCTGGCGTTGATGTCATCGTTGTTGATACGGCACACGGTCATTCAAAAGGTGTTATCGATCGCGTTCGTTGGGTAAAAGAAAACTTCCCACACATTCAAGTCATCGGTGGCAACATTGCTACAGCAGAAGCGGCGATTGCATTGGCTGATGCAGGTGCTGACGGCGTTAAAGTTGGTATCGGCCCAGGTTCTATCTGTACGACTCGTATCGTTGCTGGTGTGGGTGTTCCACAAATCAGTGCGGTTGCAAATGTAGCAGAAGCTATGTCTCCACGCGGCATTCCAGTTATTGCCGACGGTGGTGTTCGTTTCTCTGGTGACATCAGTAAAGCCATTGCAGCTGGCGCTAGCGTGATCATGGTTGGCGGCTTGTTGGCTGGTACGGATGAAGCACCAGGTGAAGTTGTTTTGTTCCAAGGTCGTTCTTATAAAGCGTACCGTGGTATGGGCTCGCTTGGTGCGATGTCTCAAACTCAAGGTTCTAGTGACCGTTACTTCCAAGACTCAAGTAGTGTTGAGAAGTTGGTTCCAGAAGGCATCGAAGGTCGTGTTGCTTCTAAAGGACCAATGGCGTCTGTTATCCATCAGTTGATGGGCGGCGTACGTTCTTCTATGGGTTACACTGGTTCTGCCGATATTGAGACTATGCGTACGAAAACACAGTTCTCAAAAATCACTGGTGCTGGTATGCGTGAAAGCCACGTTCATGACGTGACGATCACCAAAGAAGCGCCAAATTATCACGCGGGTTAATCGCGGATAAATTGTCAGCGAGATGGGGCGTATATTACGCCCCATCTTTATTTGATTGCTCTTACTATTATTCATTACTCTAGTGTCAAAAAGAGACCGTCTTATTGAATTAGAGTGAAAGGACAGGCTAACAATGTCGCAAGATATCCACGCTCATAAAATACTTATTCTTGATTTTGGTTCACAGTACACGCAATTGATTGCGCGCCGCGTGCGTGAGATCGGTGTTTTCTGTGAAGTCCGTGCTTTTGATATGGACGATCAAGAAGTTATCGACTTCAATCCTAAAGGTATCATCCTTGCTGGTGGCCCTGAATCTGTTCCTGAGCCTGGTTCGCCACGCGCTCCTGAAGCGGTATTCACCTTGGGTGTGCCAGTTTTTGGTATTTGTTACGGCATGCAAACCATGGCAGAGCAATTGGGCGGTAAAGTCCAAGGTTCTGAGATTCGCGAATTCGGTTATGCTCAAATTCGTAAGCATGACGGTCCGTCACTGTTTGAAAACATCCAAGATCACGTCGCTAACAATGGTGTATCCATGTTGGACGTTTGGATGAGCCATGGCGATAAAGTGATAGAAATGCCAAAAGATTTCGTTTTGATGGCATCGACTGATAGCTGCCCAATCGCGGCAATGGCCAACGAATCGAAAAAATTCTACGGTGTTCAATTCCACCCAGAAGTAACTCATACGCTACAAGGTAGTCAGATCCTTTCTCGTTTCATCGTAGATATTTGTGGTTGTGATACGTTATGGACACCAGCGAACATTGCGACTGACGCGATCGACAGAATGCGTGCGCAAGTTGGCGAGAAACAAGTTCTACTAGCGCTATCTGGCGGTGTTGATTCTTCTGTTGTTGCTGCGTTGTTGCATAAAGCGATCGGTGACCAATTGACTTGTGTGTTCGTAGACAACGGCTTGCTTCGTTTGAACGAAGGCGATCAAGTAATGAAGATGTTCGCGGACAACATGGGCGTAAAAGTCATCCGTGTTGATGCAGAAGATCTTTTCTTGGGTCGTCTGGCTGGCGAAGCTGATCCTGAGAAAAAACGTAAAATCATTGGTAACAGCTTCATCGAAATCTTTGATGAAGAGTCTTCAAAACTAAATAACATTGAGTTCCTTGCTCAAGGCACGATTTACCCAGACGTGATCGAATCTGCAGCGTCTAAAACCGGTAAAGCGCATGTTATCAAGTCTCACCACAACGTGGGTGGCTTGCCAGAAGACATGAAGATGCAATTGGTTGAACCGCTACGTGAATTGTTTAAAGACGAAGTACGTAAGCTAGGTGTTGCACTAGGTTTGCCACACGACATGGTTTACCGTCATCCGTTCCCAGGGCCAGGTCTTGGTGTTCGTATCTTGGGTGAAGTGAAAAAGGACTACGCCGACATTCTACGTCGTGCGGATGCTATCTTCATTGAAGAGCTTCGTCGCTCTGGTTGGTACGATAAAACAAGCCAAGCGTTTGCCGTCTTCTTGCCAGTAAAATCCGTTGGTGTAGTGGGCGACGGCCGTCGTTATGAATACGTGGTAGCACTTCGTGCCGTTGAAACCATCGACTTTATGACAGCGCGTTGGGCTCACCTTCCATACGAATTGTTGGAAACGGTATCTGGTCGCATCATCAATGAGATCGAACACATTTCCCGCGTGACTTACGATGTATCGTCTAAGCCACCTGCAACCATCGAATGGGAATAATTCAGCGTTAGGTAACCCCTTGCACTGAACAGCAATAAACACCCTAAAGCCCGCTTAATAGCGGGCTTTTTTGTATCTGATTTAGACGTTATAAGTCCAAGTATATCTAGTTTATGCAAGTAGCCCCTTAGATATTAAGTTAGTATACTGATAGGTATTTAAGAACGAATCTAGCTTGCAGATAAGTAGGAATATTTTCTAATGAAGCTCAACTCCTTAACGTTGAAGAATTTTCGCTGCTACGAAGAGCGAAGTTTTGAATTTCACCCTAATGTCAATTTAGTGGTTGGGCGTAATGCGGCAGGTAAAACCGCTTTGTTGGATGCGATTGCTGTCGTCACTGCGACTTGGTTTATTGGCTTCAAAAAGAAGAATCTAGATGGTAAGGCTATTTCTCCATCAGACGCTACTTTGAAATACTCAGAACAGGGAGAAGATGCTAGTTTTGTCGAGTCATGGCCAGTCGTTGTTTCTGCTACAGGTTATGTAAATGAGAAGCTAGTGTCATGGGAAAGATCAAAGGCGTCGCCGACAGGTAATACAAGATATGGTCAGGCCACCGAGCTAATAGACCAGGCTAAGCTTTGTGACTCAAGCCTAGACTCGGAGAGTGATCTGCCGTTGATAGGTTACTACGGGACAATGAGGCTATGGCAGGATCCAAGAGCATCTAAAGCAAAGATAAGTTTGGAAAAAGGTAATAAGCCGTCGAGACTGGATGGCTATAAGCACAGTGTTGATCCACGAATAGCGGTTAGAGAAATGGTAAACTGGTTCGCTAAGCAAGAGTGGCGAGCGTTTCAGCAGGGTAAAGAGCCTGCAATGCTGAAAATCGTTCGAGATGCAGTGCTAAAATGTATAGATGGAGCAACTTCGCTAAGGTTCGATGCAAATAGGGAGGAGCTGCTTTTATCAATTGGAGATAATTCACCTCAGCCATTCTCGATTTTGAGTGATGGTCAACGATGCGTCCTTGCTTTAGTGGCTGATATAGCGCAAAAAGCAGCATTATTGAACCCTCACCTAGGAGAGGAAGTGCTCCAGCGAACCAGTGGCATAGTACTTGTTGACGAGCTTGATCTGCATCTACATCCTTTTTGGCAGAGGCAAGTTATAGAGAATTTAAGGAGTACTTTTCCTGAAATACAATTTATTTTCACTAGTCATTCCCCATTCTTGATTCAGTCCCTGCGTGAAGGGGAAGAGCTTTTAATGCTCGAGGGTCATCCTACCGCCGAGCTTGGTAATAAAACTATCGAAGATATTGCAGTAGGAATTATGAGAGCTGGGGACTCTAATGTAAGCAATAGGTACATGGAAATGAAGGGCGTTGCAATGGAGTATCTTGAAGAGCTCGAAACAGCGGAAGGAGTTCCTGAGAATAAGCTAGAAGATTTTAAGAATCGCTTGGCTGATGCTCTTGCCCCCTATGCAGATAACCCTGCTTATCAAGCATTCCTTGAAATGCAGCGTGTTGCAAAGCTTGGGGGGTAGTATGCGTCCAGTTAGAAAAGGCTCATCGCCTGTAAATGGTGACTTTAATAAATACGAGGATGCTAAACCTGATTTAGTTAGCCGATTGGGACTATATTGTAGTTACTGTGAACGACCCATTAAGACTTTGCTTGCGATAGAACATATCGAGCCGAAAGGTACAAATAAGACCCTAGAGAAGGTGTGGAGTAATTTCCTTTTAGCTTGCGTAAATTGTAACTCATGCAAAGGCTCTACTCCTGTTAATTTACAGGACATATTGCTTCCTGATAGGGACAATACTTTCTTAGCGTATGAGTATGGTTATGATGGAGAAGTTTCTCCATCGAGTACATTAAATGTCCAGCAGTCTACTTCAGCAAAGAACACTTTAACGTTAGTTGGTCTTGATAAATCGGTCCAGGCTTACAGAGATTCAAACGATCAGTTAGTTGCTCTTGATAGGCCTAGCCAAAGAATGGAAGCTATTGGTATTGCACAGGAGTCCTTGAGTCTCTACCAAAGTCTGCCACTCAATCAGATGATTGAGTCGATAGTAAAAACAGCACTTTCAACAGGCTATTTTAGTATTTGGATGAAAGTCTTTGATCAAGTTCCAGCAGCAAAGCAGCGTTTTATAGAAAGCTTTAAAGGAACAGGTGATAGTGGATGTTTCGATCTCAATAATGGGGCAACTATTACACCTGCTCCAAACCCGGATGGCTGGACCGCAGGTAGTAAAGTCTAAGCATGAATAGAAAAGTAAGAGCTTTAACTAAAAGAAAAAACAGGCTCTCTGCCACGGCATGGCCGAGTCCCCTGCTGAGTTGAAGCGCCGTCGTGAAGAAAATAAAGGGCTTACAGTTCTCGTTAACAATAGAATGGGAATAATTCAGCGTTAGGTAACCCCTTGCACTGAACAGCAATAAACACTCCAAAGCCTGCTTTCTAGCGGTTTTCTTGTGATTGATGCCTTCGTTATTGAGCTGTGACTGGTCGTTTATGTTTGGGTAGTCCCAAAGAAATCAATGTGGTGGCGACTAAAAAAGCAAACGATACCCAGAGGCAGGCGGAGAATCCCCAGATCTGAAATACCCAGCCAGACAGCACTGTGCCTATCAAGCGTCCCATGGCGTTGGCCATGTAATAGAAGCCCACATCAAGGGATACGCCATCGTCTTTGGCGTAGCTGACAATCAGATAGGAATGCAGGGATGAGTTGACGGCAAACACGGCGCCGAAGATCATTAATCCAACAATGATCACGGTTTCAGGATGCCACGCTTGTTGAATGCCGTAGGCGATTAAGCCGGTCACGATCGACAGCGCTAGCGCCCATATAAAGGCCGCTTTACCATCAGGAGTTGGTCCAGAGGTGAGGTGGGTGATTTTTGGTGCGATGATTTGCACAAGGCCGTAACCAATGACCCATAACGCAAGGAAGCCTCCGACTGCGCTGTGATCCCACTGAAAAACCGTGCCCAAATAAATCGGCAAAGCGATCACAAACCACACATCGCGAGCGCCGAACAAAAACATCCGCGCGGCAGACAAGATGTTCACACTGCCAGACTTAGAGAAAATCTCAGAAAACTTAGGTTTGGTTTTGGCTTTGCCTAAATCTGCTTTTAAACCGATTAAGCTGCCGATAAAGACGAATATCAGTACGATTGCCATGGCCGCTACAGAATACTGAAAGCCAATTAAAGAGAGCAAAGCGCCACCCAAGAAGAAGCCTGCACCTTTAAGTGTGTTTTTAGAGCCAGTAAGAATCGCAATCCATTTGTACAAAGCACCTTGGGCATCGGCAGGTACTAGGGTCTTGATGGAGCTTTTGGCACTCATTTTATTCAGGTCTTTGGCAACACCAGATAGCGCCTGTGCAGCCATCACCCAGGGAATGCTGAGTGATGTGGCGGGTACAGCAAGCATAAACAAGGCAACGATTTGCATGCCTAAACCAATATTCATTGTGCGATTTAGGCCAAGGCGGGCGCCGACCCAGCCGCCGATAAGGTTGGTCACAACACCAAAAAATTCGTAAAACAAAAACAGAGACGCTATCTCTAGCGTGGAATAGCCTAAATCATAAAAATACAAAATCACCAGCATGCGCAGGGCGCCATCGGTGATCGTGAAATTCCAATAATTAAAGGTGACCAGCATATACTGACGCACATTTTGGTTAAGCTGAGAAAACATAGCCACTCTCTTTAAGTGTTGCTGTCTTTTAAAAGAAGAGCGACCTAAGCCGCTCTGTAGTTTGTGTCATTCAGTATTTTGTACAATTGAATGAGAGTCTTGGCATTAAGTCGCAGACTCACTAACCTGTGCTTTTTTAAGCCATACCCACTTTGCGTACGAGCTCAGCGGTGCGTGTTGCGTAGCCCATTTCGTTGTCGTACCAAGCGTAGATTTTCACCATACGAGAGCCAACGAGCATGGTCGATTGGGCGTCTATTATGGATGAGCGTGGGTCGCCTTTGTAGTCGATGGAAACCAACGGACGATCTTCAAAGCCAAGAATGCCTTTTAATTCTCCTTCGGAGGCTTCTTTTAGCAGGGCATTGACTTCTTCTACCGTGGTGTCGCGTTTCACATCAAAGACGATGTCGGTTAATGAGGCATTCGCCAGAGGCACTCGAACCGCATGGCCGTTTATCTTGCCTGCAAGATCAGGGAATATTTCGATGATTGCAGTGGCTGATCCTGTGGTGGTTGGGATCAAACTCATGCCACAAGCGCGGGCACGGCGCAGGTCTTTATGCGGTGCGTCCAAAATAGTTTGCGTATTGGTCAGGTCATGAATCGTCGTGAAGGAGGATTGCTCTATGCCTAATTTTTCATGGATGACTTTCACCACTGGTGCGATGCAGTTAGTGGTGCAAGACGCGGCGGTCACAATGCGATGTAACTCGGGGTCAAAGGTATGGTCATTGACGCCCATGACGATGTTGGCCACACCGGCTTCTTTAACCGGCGCAGACACCACGACGCGCTTAACGCCTTGGGCAAGGTACTTGTTAAGAGTGTCTGTTTTCTTGTGTTTGCCTGTTGCTTCAATGACCACATCACAAACCGACCAATCGACCGCGTCGATGTCTTTTTCTTGTGAAGTAGGAATGCTTTTTCCATCAATGATGATGTGATGACTATCGCTGGTGACGTCGTGCGCCCAACGGCCTTGTACCGAGTCGAATTCCAGCAAGTGAGCCAGCGTCGGGGCGTCACCGGCAACATCGTTAATATGCACGAATTCAATCTCTGGCCAATTGAATGACGCTCTAAGCGCCAATCGACCGATACGACCAAAACCGTTTATTCCTACTTTAATAGTCATCTTCTTTCTCCTCTAAAGGCAACATTCTGGACGGTGGCTCATCTCAGATAAGCGCTTGATGTCCTGTTGGTATTCTTCTTTCAGGCAGTTGGATTCCACTAACCCACGAATTTGTTTTTTCATCCAACCTGGTAGCTGATCCGACAATCGATAAAACACCCACTGGCCCCGACGAGTATCTACAATCACGCCGCTTGAGCGCAGTAAAGCCAAATGACGCGAGACCTTAGGTTGCCCTTCGTTAAGTGCATGGGTGAGTTCGGCAACGCAAACCTTCTCTTCACGGGCGATGGTCAGCAAGCAGCGCACTCGAGTTTCGTCTGCGAGTAACTTAAAAAATTGGTGAGGCAGCATGCTTGATCCTATTGTTATATGCGTATATCCATATATTAATTGCGACCTTGTTATTGTCAATACGCGATATTGCTAAGGGTGATGGATTCCTGGATGAAACTGGGCTGTAAGGTAGATGCCATAGAGCGTCTCGCCATTTTGTTAAATTTTTATGACACCTTCTGTCTTTCTATCATTGGACGGATGAGGAGTGCGCTTATCCTTGAGGTAGCAGAAGGTGTAAACTTCGGCGATTGCATTAGGCATCGTATTGATGGGAAAGGAGTTAGGCAGTGAAATTTCCGACTAAATTATTAGAAGGGCGTTTGATTAAGCGTTATAAGCGGTTTCTATCAGACATTGAATTATCAACGGGCGAGGTGATTGTCGCCCATTGTCCAAACACTGGTTCGATGAAGCGCTGTCAGCAAGATAATGCGAGAGTGTGGGTTTCTGAGAGTAATAACCCAAAGCGCAAGCTGGCTTACACTTGGGAGCTAGTGGAAATAGACGAACAGTATCTTGCCTGCATCAATACCGGATACCCTAATAAGTTAGTTGGGGAGGCGATCGCCAACGGTGTGGTGTCTGAGCTAACGGGTTACGCAGAGCAGAAAGCCGAAGTGAAATATGGCGAGAATAGTCGTATTGATTGGCTGCTGACTGGAGACGATGGGCGAAAATGCTATGTGGAAGTAAAAAACGTTACTTTATTAGAAGAAGACGGACAAGGTTACTTTCCAGATGCGGTGACAGAGCGCGGGCGCAAGCATCTGTATGAGTTGGCAAGCATGGTAGAAGAGGGGCATCGAGCAGTGATGTTCTTTTGCGTAAGTCATACTGGCATTGATTCAGTGACTCCTGCCGCACACATTGATCCGAAATACGCCCAAGCTTTTGTCGAAGTGGTTGAGAGAGGGGTGGAAGTCATTGCTTATCAAGTGGCGATCGACCCACAAGGTATGTTGGTAACGCATTCTGTTCCAGTAAAGATGCCAGAATGACTCTAGTGGTTAGAAGAATAGTGCAATAGATAGGTTGTTTTATAAGCTAAAAGCCCTTTTTCTGTTGGTTAATTGATCGATTTCATACTTCTTTCAAATGAATCGCAATAAATGTCACTTTTTCTCGAAAAAGGGTTGCACTAAATCTGTAGATCCTTAATATACGCCCTCGCTGACACGGACAACGCTTCACAACAACGAAGACGCTGTCTAGCTTACTAAGTAAGCCAACACGGTCAGCACGCTCTTTAAAATAGATAATCAGATAATTTGTGTGGGCGCTCGCTGGAGTCTTCAGAAGATCATCGCCGTTCGGTTTTACCGGAAGGTAGTTGATCAAAAAAATTGAAGTCTTACGAGAG
>NZ_JBAKAS010000024.1:0-35711 GCF_038155025.1 Marinomonas sp. TI.3.20
CGCTCAGTGACTTGTTTAACGGCTTCAATTTTGAACTCATCGGTATAACGTTTTCCACTCATAATTCACCTCATTTTTACCTATTATTATATAGCTATGAGATGTCTATGAAAGTGGGTCCATACCAGGCAAAAGCGGACCCTGACTTTATGACAGACCGGAAAAATATTATTGAAGATACGGAACGATTTGATCCAGATTAATAGAGCTTTTATCCAGTTACCGCTAAAGGTCAATCCTGCTTGAATCTATCCTAGCAAACACAGGGAAATGAAATGTTAGTGACAAACGAAATAACACAAATGGCCAAAGCTATACTAACCCAGTTACCTATTCTGAATGGTATATCAAACTCTGATGAGCACCAACAAGCCATCATACTTTTAGAAGACTTGATAGAGCACTATGATGATAACCTGATCATTATTGAGGCTTTGAGCAATGTTATTACACGGTATGAAGATGGGGCAACAGAGTTTAATGCTTTCAATAAACGACAAATAGCTATAAATCCAAAAACTGCAATGCTAAAAGATCAGTCAATAATGTGGCTGGTTTATCACTTTTCTATCACTAAACAAGATAATCACTGAGGAACGTCCGGTTTCGTATCTTTGTTAACATTAAGCTAGTGATCATTAGAGACTTCTTCAACTAGCCAGAAGTGGACGTTCATCATCTACAATGTGCACAATGCAAGACGCGGCCCTAAATATCCCAACATCAACCGAAAACCTTTTCATGTCAAAATTGTTTAATACCTCATTTAATCTGTAGCAAAATTAATTCAGAGAGACTTGCGCTGAAAAGTTCAGCTCAATTGCAAAGCTAATTGTTGAACGAACCTAGACCTGATCAACTTTAAAAGCATCTGATTCATCACAATAAGTGAAGCAAAAGTAAATATGCTAAGGCCAGTTTAATCGGCCCTAGCTGTTCAAGTTACTGAATTGGGTAACTCATGATCAAGGGAGTAATACAACTGTAATAAATAATTAGCTTATATGAGTATTCATCCATTGCTCAGTATCTTGAGTTTCAATTCCTTTTTTAAAATTGTATGTTTTCTCCATGTTCCACCACATGCCATCACCAAGAGCAAATGCTGCTCGATACCTTAGCATTTGGTCATCAGGTTTTTTAGTCAGCTCACTTTGCAGGCTCTCTAAACTGAGGACATTGCGTGCGATAGGCTTATTACTGATGCTATCAACTAGATTAGCTAATTCACCATAACTAATAGTATCGCCGGCAACAAATACGACTTCATTAATGATTCGTGGTGATTCTAATAATATTTCAGTGGTTAGCTTACCAATATCTTCAGGGCTGGTGACCGTGACTTTATTATCCCAACCACCGAGTGCATTGATATACCCCTCTTCTAGGTTGACTGCATCAAAAGCGGGTTCGAATAGAAAACTCGTAAACATTCCTGTAGAGACAATGACCCACTCTGTACTTTGCTGCTGACGTAAAATAGATCTAACCTCATACTGTTCATCGAATACCGGTTGACCACTTCCTATACCTACAACGTCATAATCTACACCAAACTGCCATGGGAAGTACCGCGCAACACCCGCTTCAATAACTGCTTGGGTAATTTTCGTCTGAGTACCAAGTCCAGCAACAAAACCGCTGCAATTGATAACAGTATTAAACTCAGAAAAAAAGGCAACTAACGCTTCATGACTAATATTACTTAAATCAAAAGCCTTAAATTTCATCCCTTTTGCTGCAAACTTCTTTAATGACTCGTCAACTGGTGTTGCTTCATCTTCGATGGAACCAGGAGCAACTAAAACAGTTATGTCCCCACCTAATGCAGACACTCTAGGATGTAAAGCATTAAGAACCGCTAGACCAAGCTGACCAGCTCCCATAACAAGTATTTTTGATACATCTACGTTTAACTTGTGATTCATAAAATCGTTTATCTCCATTAATTGTTTCGAGTTAGAGTGTAATTTAGATTTATTTCTGTGATAATAGCCAATTATAGGTTGGACTATTCTTTATTATGGGATAATGGAGGGGTAATGGATCGTTTTGAAGGTATGAAAGTATTTGTGCAGGTCGTAGATACAAAGCATTTCGGTAAGGCAGCAGAAGCACTGAATATGCCTAAATCAACTGTATCCAGAATTATAAAGGAGATGGAAGACTATTTAGGGGTAAAGTTGTTGCAGCGAACCACACGTAAGCTTAGTGTTACACCTGACGGTGAGAGCTATGCAACACAATGCCGACATTTACTCGCGGAAATATCAGCAATAGAATCAAATTTCCCAAATAAAGCTGGAAAGCCAAACGGTAGGCTGAAGGTTAGTATGCCGACGTCCTTAGCGCATCATTCTATTTTACCCGAAATTAGCCAGTTTATTGATAAATACCCAGATCTTGAGCTATTACTTTGTACAAGTGATAAGAATGTAGACTTATTTCATGATGGCTACGACTGTGTCATTCGTTCTGGAGAAATTGAAGACTCAACATCGCTCGTTGCGCGTCCACTTATTACTTCAACTTGGGTTGTTGTCGCATCGCCAACCTATATCAAACACTATGGAAGACCCGAAAATTTAGATGAGTTAAATAAGCATCATTCTATAGGCTACCTTAGCCAAAGCTCTGGCCGTTCGATTAGTTGGCACTTTGTTGATAACGAAGAAAACGTCAAGGTTAAAATGCAGGAAACACTGAAGGTTAATGATACTGATACTTTCATAAACTGTGGGTTGCAGGGCTTAGGTTTGATTCGCATCGCTAGCTATTTAGCACAACCCTATATAGACAATGGTAAATTTATACCAGTTCTTGAACAATACCAGTCTCCGGTTATACCTCTATCCCTCGTTTACCCTCAAAGCAAGCATTTAAATCCGTCATTTCGAGTTTTCGCTGAATGGATTCAATCTATTTTAACTAAGGTTTAACAATTTAATTGTTCATTTTTAATCATTTAAAATCGAGGAAAAGTTTATTTAGGTTTAAACAGCTAATATATGCCAACGTCTGAGCGTCCGTAGATCGCTCTAAGCTGCTAGTGGCGTATTGTCTCTGAACGATCACTTTAATACGATAGCTGACGTTAGAATTGGTTTATCTAGCAACAAGTAATCCAACTAAGCAGTCATTAGTCTTTTTTAAATATAGATAAAATAGTGTATTACATCTAATGTGCTTTTCAATTAAAACCCCAAACACATATCAAGTATTAAAATCTTTAGCTAGCATAGCTAAACTGATATCACCAAAACGTTTTAGCAATAATGCTTCTGCAGCTTCGAGTGCACTAGCTAATTCTCTATTTACGGCTTCTTCAATAAGACACTCTGTATGCTCATCACCTAACCCTATGGTAAATACAGAACTTTCACCTAACGCATTGTGAATATCCAACAAAGTTATATCTTCTAGTGCCACATTTAAACGCCACCCACCACCATGACCTTTTAAAGAAGTAACATAGTTATGCTCACGTAAACAGCCCATTGTACGTCTTACCACAACTGGGTTGGTATTGAGTATCGTTGCTATGTGATCAGAGGTTGCAGCTTCTTCCATGTGATCCATGTGGATCAAAATATGAAGCATTCGTGATAGTCGGCTGTCTTTTCTCATAAAACTCAATCATTTTTAATTTTTTACTTAGCAAAACTATATCACTAAAATGAGCATCACGAAACTTTTGATGTTTCATGTGTTGACTTTATCAACTCATGTAACTTAATATGTTTCATGAGTTGGGTTTATGTAAAAAAAACGGAGAATTATATGCAACAAGATGTCATTATTATTGGTGGTAGTTTTGCAGGGATTTCAGCTGCAATGCAATTGGTTCGTGCACAGCGCAAGGTTACCGTGGTCGACGGTGGTAAACCACGAAACCGTTTTGCGGAACATTCTCATGGTTTTTTTGGCTTAGATGGTCATAGTCCAAAAGCAATTAAACAAAAAACATGGCAACAATTACTGGCTTACAACACTGTAAACATTGTTGAAGCAGAGGTAACTGGCGTGGTTAAAGTAAATGATGGCTTTACCGTTAAAATTAATAATCAAAGTGAATTAAGCTGCAAAAAATTAATCATCGCCACAGGGTTAAAAGATGTATTACCTGATATAAAAGGAATTAAATCGCGCTGGGGGAAAACGGTTGTGCATTGTCCTTATTGCCATGGTTACGAATTACGAAATCGTGAATTGGGTGTTATCGCAACAAGCCAAATGTCCTTACATCAAGCAGGAATGACCCCTGACTGGGGTGTAACTACTTACTTTTCTCAGGGTGAGTATTTACCAGATGCTGAACAGAAAATATTTTTACAGCAACGTGGGGTAATATTTGAAGATACACCTATTGTAGAAATCCTAGGAGATGGTGTTGACGTATCTAGTGTAAAACTAGCCGATGGTCGCCTTATAAAAATAGGTGGTTTATATGTTGGCCCTAAAACGTTTATGGCAAGTCCCATTCCTGAAACATTAGGTTGTGATTTTAGTGAAGGCCCTTTAGGGGCGGTAGTTGTCACTGATGATTTTAAACAAACTACAATTGCAGGGGTTTTTGCCGCTGGCGATATTGCTAATCCAATGCAAAATGCGACCTTTGCTTCAGCTTCAGGTGTAATGGCGGGTGTTGGAGCTCATCATCAGTTAATTCAAGAGCTGAGATAAAAGGATTGATGATGAGTAATAAGTCAGAATTTTGGGAAAATAACTTTAAAGCCAAACAGAGCATGTGGGGATTTGAGCCTTTTAACTCAGCTCGGTTAGCACTTGAGTTATTTAAAAGTAATAATTCAAACAGCGTTCTGATACTAGGGTTTGGTTATGGTAGAAATGGCAAAATTTTTTATGATTTAGGTAGCCGCGCTAGGCCAGATGCAGGGTGCGTTTGCTGTGAGAGGGGGTTTCTTGCCCCATTTTGGTGTTGGGTTTTGTTTTGTTATTGTGCGCTTTAGTGAGAGACATTAAATTTCAAAGAGGGGTGTTGAGAATAAAAAAAACAGAGCAGGCAACTGATCTGGTTTTCGTAGCGTTTGGTGAATTGCGTCTTAGTTTTTGAGACTAAGAGGGCATTTTCGCCATACGAAGGTAAGGCAGTACCGCGTTTACTTCGCCAAATTTTTCTTTGGCCTGTTCGTCATTTAAGGACAGAGCCACGATAACGTCTTCTCCAACGGTCCAGTTGGCTGGCATGGCAATCGGTACGCCGTAGCTTGCTTGTAGAGCATCCAGTGCACGCAACACTTCGGCAAAATTACGTCCCACAGACATTGGATAAGTCATGGATAATTGCAGCTTCTTGTCTGGGCTAATGATAAATACCACTCGCACGCTGGCTGAGTTTGCCGCGGTGCGACCATCGGGCAAGTAAGCATCGGCAGGTAGCATATCAAGAGCTTTTGACACCGTTAAGGATTCATCTGCGATGATCGGAAAGCTGGCTTTGGCACCAGAAATAGACTCAATGTCTTTTTTCCATTCTTTAAGTTAATGGCAACTTAGTCGACTGTGAGTTCTGTAAGATACTCTATTCAAAGATGTTTAAACTCTCCTTCCTGTGCCAATAACAGAAAATACCAGATGGGAAAAACATATGTTTTTTGCCATATTAACAAAAAAAGTAAAAAAAAAAGATTTTTAATACGTATTATGAGATCTTTCCTGACAAAAAAATTGCAATGTAATTTTTTTGTAATATGTTTATTTTTTGTTGACTTCATATATCGACAGATGTACTTCTTTAAGAAAGCTTTTCAGAAATATTTATTTTTACAAGATGTTAATAAAATATGTTCGCCTAAATTAACAGGTTATTTCTTGTTTTTGTAATGTAACCATATTTTTGAAACATTCACGGGAGAAGTATCATGCAAAAGAAATTATTAAGCCATAAAAAAAACCTTTTTTTCATAGAAGCTCATAGCCCGCTTTCTGCACATATTATTGACTCAATAAATATACCTGATAATGAAGGTTTTCCTTTGAGTTTTGATGGTATTTGGTCTAGTTCCCTATCTGACTCAGCTCTTAACGGATTTCCAGATACTGAGTATCTAGATCTCCGCTCTCGTATTAAACATGTTCATGACATGATGGAGTTTACTTCCAAACCTATAATTTTTGATGCTGATACCGGAGGAGACATCCCTCATTTCGAAAAAAATATTAGAATGATGGAAAGAATCGGTATTTCTGCCGTTATTATTGAAGATAAGACGGGGCAGAAAAAAAATTCTTTATTTGGTAATAGTGTCTATCAACAGTTGGAAGATATTAATGTTTTTTCTGAAAAAATTATGGCGGGTAAAAAATCTCTAAAATACAATGATCTACAAATATTCGCCAGAATAGAGAGCCTAATTGCTGGTATGCCAATGGATGATGCTTTGACACGAGCTGAGAGATATGTTCATGCTGGCGCCGATGGAATAATGATTCACAGTTGTAAAAAAAGTGCTGATGAAGTTATTTGTTTTGCTCATCAATTTCGTAAGAAATTTCCTTTCATTCCTTTGATCTGTGTACCAACCACTTATTTAGATACACCACCCTCATGGCTATTTGATGCTGGCTTTAATATTATTATTTATGCAAACCATCTAATTCGTTCTTCCTATAAAGCAATGGAAGATACCGCAATACAACTATTGAAGACTGGTATGGCTTCTGATGTTGAGTCCAAATGTGTGGAGGTAAAAAAAATATTGAATGCATTTGAATAAATAAACATCAGGTAGCGTGTTGACTAATAATGTATTAAGGAGTGATATATATGAATAAGCCTAAACACATGGTTTTAGGAGCTTATATTTCCTACGGTACAGGACATCATCCAGCGGCTTGGCGTGATGCAAGAGTTGCTGCAGATGGAGCTCAAAATATTGATCGTTATGTAGAATTTGCTCAAGAAGCAGAGAAAGGACTGTTTGATTTTATTTTTCTATCAGATACTCCATCTGTATTCAGAGATGATCTAAATGGATATGGAAGTCGAGTTGTTGTATTTGAGCCTCTTACTTTACTTTCCTCCCTTGCAATGGTGACTACTAATATTGGCTTGGTTGCAACGGCATCAACAACTTATAAGCCTCCCTACGATATTGCTCGTGAGTTCGCATCTTTAGACTTAATTAGTAAAGGAAGAGCTGCATGGAATTTAGTTACATCTTCTAAATCAGATGCCGCATTTAATTATGGTCTTGAACAACATCCAGAGCATGCAATTCGTTATCAAAAAGCCGCTGAGGCATTCAAAGTTATTACTGGACTTTGGGATAGTTGGGATGATGATGCTTTTTTAAGAGATAAGTCCAGCGGTATCTTTTTTAACAAAAATGGTATGCATGAGCTGAAACATGAAGGAGAGTTTTTCTCTGTTCGTGGGCCCCTAAATATTTCTCGGCCTCCTCAAGGATATCCAATCATTGTACAAGCAGGCTCATCTGAAGCTGGAATGGACTTAGCAGCAAAAACGGCAGAAGTTGTGTTTACTGCTCAAACAGATATGTCACTAGCTCAAGATTTTTATTCGCGCTTAAAAAATAGACTGGCTAACGTTGATCGATTAAATAAGGATGTTTTAATTATGCCAGGAATTTGTCCATTTACAGCTAAAACTGAGTCTGAAGCAAAAGAAAAGTTTGATCAATTTCAGGAACTAATTCATCCAAAATTTGGTTTATCAATGTTATCAGATCTGCTTGGAGGTATAGATCTAAGTGGATTTTCACTAAATGAGCCTTTACCTTCTTTACCAGAATCAAATGGAAATACTAGCCGTCAAAAGCTAATTGAAAGATTTAATAAAAATGGCCCTTTAACACTTGAGCAACTTTATAAAAAAGTCATAATTTCTCGTGCCCATTTCAATATTATCGGATCATATAAGCAAGTTGCAGAAGAGATGATGTCATGGTTTCAATCACAAGCTTGTGATGGTTTTAATGTAATGCCTCCAAGTATGCTTGGCTGTTTATCTGATTTTGTTTCGGGTGTTATTCCTGAACTTCAAAAAATGGGCGTGTATAAAAATGAATATAAGAAAGGTACATTAAGGAATAAGTTGGGGCTAAAAAGACCTAATAGTTCTTATATTAATGTGTGAAATAAACGTGTAAAAAATACTAAAACATAAGGGTGATGATATGATTAATCAAAATATTATTTTAGAAGATACTACTTTAAGAGATGGCGAGCAGGCTCCTGGTGTTGCATTCTCTCCAGAGAATAAAGTTCGTATTTTTAATGCTTTGGCCGATGCTGGTGTTAAATGGATTGAAGCTGGCATTCCTGCAATGAAAGGAAAAGAAGTAATTGCTCTGAAGGAAATTTTAGAGCGAAAACAAGAAGTAAATATTATCGGTTGGAATAGAGGTGTCCTTGAGGACATCAAATATACAACTTCTTTAGGATTTAATGCTATACATATTGGCTTACCTACATCCGATATTCATTTAAAGCATAGTGTTGGAAAAAGTAAGTCTTGGTTATTAAAGTCTGCTACAGACTTAGTTAAATATGCTAAGGATAAAGGATGTTTTGTTTCCATTAGTGCTGAAGATGTTGGCCGAACAGATATAAATTTCCTCCAAGAATACGCTATTGCTGTACATGAAGCTGGTGCTGACCGTCTTAGGTTATCCGATACGATTGGGATTTTAAATAGCGTATCTTATGCATCTAAGGTAAAAGCTGTTTCGGATGTTTGTGCAATTGATACACAATGCCATTGTCATAATGACTTTGGCCTTGCTGTTGCTAACACATTAGCTGGCTTAGAAGCTGGGGCTAAATACTTCCACTGCTGTATCAATGGTATAGGTGAACGGGCAGGTATGCCTGACTTAGCCCAAACGGTAATGTCATTGAGAGAGCTTTATAGTGTTGATACTGGCATTGACGCTTCTCATTTAACAAGTCTGTCTCATCTTGTTGCAAATGCCTGTAATCAACAGTTGCCACCATGGCAACCCATTATCGGTTCTAATGTCTTTGCTCATGAATCTGGTATTCATACTAAAGGGATGCTAAAAAACAGCCGTACCTTTGAGCCTTTTTCTCCCGATATCGTTGGAAATAGTCGTAAGCTTTGTATCGGTAAACATTCTGGAAGAGCTGTTTTACGATACTTTCTTGAAGATCAAGGTGTTTCCATTGCCGAAGAAAATATTCTTGAAGACTGTTTAGCAAGAGTTCGTGATTTATCAATCGAAAAACAGGGAGAGGTCACACCAAAAGAGTTACTTAACATTTACAACACATTACTACAGGAAGTTAACTATGTCTGAGTTAGCCCCCCTTGTAAATCAAATTATTGCCTCTCATTCGGAGGGGCAATCTGTCCGTGCGGGTGAACTTGTTACTGTTGATGTTGATAGGGTTTATGTGCAGGATGGAAACTCACCAACCATTGCAAGCTTATTCGATAAGTATAATTTTAATAGTGTTTTTTCCAAAGAGAGGGTGGGGTTTTTTTTCGACCATTCTGTATTAGTGCCAAATAGCATTATGTCAGATCGTTTAGTCGAAGCTCGGGCATTTGCAAATAAACTGGGCATACAGGTATTCGAGCAAGGAGAAGGAATTAGTCATGTGCTTGCAATTGAGAACAAATGGTTCCGGCCTAATAATATCGTACTAGGAGCGGACTCTCATACTTGTACTGGAGGAGCTGTTCAAGCTTTGGCTCTTGGTATGGGGGCATCCGATGTTGCTGCCGCAATGGTTACTGGTAAAACTTGGCTGAAAGTTCCAGATACCGTATGGATAACGACGAAAGGTAAGTCTAACAAGCATGTACGATCACGTGATCTTGTTTTTCACCTATTATCCAAATATGGGCAGAGTCCATTTCTTTATAAATCTATTGAATGGTCTGGCGAATGGATAGAGGACTTATCAATGGATGCGGCTTGTAGTTTAGCAAGTTTAGGGGTTGAACTCGGTGCAAAATGCATGTTTTTACCTCCTAATAAGGAATCTGAAGATGACATGTCTTTAATCGAAGTATTGGATTCCGACAAGGAAATTGTTGTCAACATGGAAGAAATTGAGCCTGTGATTTCAATGCCACATAACCCAAAAAATGTTGTTCCTCTAGGGCAAGCTGCAGGCACGAAAATAGATTATGTCTTTGTAGGCAGTTGTACTAATAGCAGACTTGAAGATTTAGCCGATGTCGCAAAAGTTCTCAAGAATAATAAAGTTCATTCTCAAGTGCATTTTATTATCTCTCCTGGGTCCAAGGATATATATATAAAGGCTCTTGAAAAAGGATATATCAAATGTTTCATCGAGTCTGGGGCGATAGTATCTCCTCCTGGTTGTGGGTCATGTGTTGGAACACAAGGTACTATTCCTGCTAGTGGTATGAATGTACTGAGCACTATGAATCGTAACTTTAAAGGAAGAATGGGAAATCCTGATGCATTTATTCACTTATCCACACCGATAATTGCAGCAAAAGCTGCGACTTTAGGAAGAATACCAACCCTATTGGAGTTACCTTAAATAATGTTAACTAATCTTAGAGTTAGAAATATCTCTGGTGATGTCTCTACGGACGATATCATACCTGCTAAATATAAACATATGTATACAGAACCAGAACAATTGGCTCCTCACATATTTGAAAATTTTCGCCCAGGCTTTGCTGAAACTGTTCATAGTCATGATTTTATCGTTTGTGATGGTATATTTGGTATAGGTAGCTCTAGAGAGCAGGCGGTGAGTTCAATGCTAGCGAAGGGGATTAAAGCGGTTATTGCTCCTGAATTTGGTAGAATTTTCTACCGTAATGCATGGAATTTAGGGTTAATTGCTATTCAGATTCAAAAGTGTGAGCTTAGTGAATATGAAGAAGTAGAAATTGATTTAATAAATGGCGTATTAACCAAAGGTAATAAAATATATTCATTCCTTCCACCTTCAAACTTTATGATAAAAATATTAGAAGTCGGCGGAATTCTTAATTATGTTAGTCATAATATGCAACAAAAAAAGGATTATCATTATGAAGATTAAGCAAGAGAAAAATGAAAAATTTGATGGATTGGCCGAGGACTATGACCGCAATAGACCTCGTTATCCTCTCGCTTTATTTCAGATACTTTTAGCTCCTTTTCAGGATCGTAAAAACCTAACAGTTGTTGATGTTGGTGCCGGTACAGGGATTGCTTTGGAATCTATGGTTGATACCTTAGGGGAAGCACATCAGTACCATGCTATCGATATCTCCTCAGACATGATTGAACATGGGAAAAAGAAATTTCCGCATGTCAACTGGCATAAAGGCAAAGCTGAAGACGTTGTTTTAGAGCTTTCTAGCATTGATTTGGCTGTCTCAGCGCAGTCTTTCCAGTGGATGGATCGACCAAGCTTAATGGCTGCAATTGATAGTCGGCTTAATACGGGGGGGGCTTTTGCTGTTCTTCAAAACAATCGGCATTTTGAAAAAAGTGATTTTCTAGATGCATATGAGTCTCTTTTGGAGGATATGAGTTCTGGATACTCTCGTTATTATAGGAAGTTTGATTTTTTGCAGGAGATGAAAGACTGCTTTGGGGAAAAGAGTGATATAGCTTTACATTCACATGACTGGCTTATGACGATTCCATCTGATGCTTTTATTGGTATGAGCCGTTCTTCCACTCAAGCTCAGAGGGCAATTTCTGTCCATGGCCAAGTATTCACTGAGCAGCTATCTGAGCTGATAAGTGAATATGAAAAAGACGGAAAATTGGAAATACTATATCACAGTGAGTTATTTATATTCACTAAAATCTAAAAGAAGATGATTTTGAAATCGATATTATTTCGCCCTGCTGATTTTTATGATGCTGAAGATATTTATTACATTTTGAACAATAGTTTTGCTAGATTTTCTATACTGTTTAAACCGTCAGCATTAAATGTAAGAAAAAATGATATTCATGAAAGGATTTCTGATTGGTGGGTTATGTCTTTGAATAATAAAGATATTGGTTGTGTTAAGGCTTATATAGAAGAGGATTATTTTACTTTTTGTTACTTAGCGATTAGAGAGGATTATCAGAGAAAAGGTTTTGGTAAAAAAATGGTTAAATTTCTTATGCTAGAAGCACAGAAAAAAAACATTAATGTTATAAAAATTGTGCTTAGAGATTCTTTGGCTTGTAACTTACGTTTTTTTACTGAGCTAGGTTTTTTAAAACGAATTCCTTTTAATTCTAAAGGTCATCACATATACGAAATAAGGATATAATCTTGAATGATATAAAATATATCTTGTTTTTAGGTTTTCGAAAATCACTGGTTAATAAGGCTTTGTCTCGTGGTTTTACGCCCATTGTGCTAGTTAAAAAAGTGAAAAAAGGATTAGAAAATTTAAAATATTACATTGTTAATGATCTTGAAGATGCCCAGGAAATATTAAGACTGATCTCTTCTTTTAGAGATATATCCTTATATGGTGTGGTGACTGGTCATGAGCAGGGAGTGTTTACTGCTGCTTTAATAAGATCTTGCTTTGGATTACCGGGCCCAAAGTCCTACTATGACCTCCTCAATTTTAGAGATAAATATATTCAAAAAACACTGGTTAAAGACATATGGCAGTGTGCAAAGTGTATATATGTAAAGCATGATATGTTGTATGACGATATAGTTTCATCTCTAGGGCATCCTTTTATTATAAAGCCAGCTAATGGGGCAGGAAGTAAAAAAACACAGATTATTTCTAACGAGAATGAATTCAAACTATTTATACAAAACTATGGGGATATTTCTGACTTGGCTATAGTGGCCGAATCTATCATTTATGGACAAGAATACTGTGTTGATGGTTTGTGGAAAAATAATGAATTAGTCTGGTTTGTTATTTGTAAATATAACAGCAATGTGATTAATTATCATCAAGGTAAAGCAGTTGCTGTACAAACTCTATCTCATACTGAACATGCAAATTTATATAGTGATACTTCTAAGCTTATTTTAAGTGTCATGCGCTCTCTTAAAGTAGACACGACTGTTTTTCATTTAGAATTTTTTGATACAGACACTGGTTTGGTATTTAGTGAATGTGCTTCTCGAATTGGAGGAGGGTTGATACCAGAAATTATAGAAATGAGCTATGGAATTGATTGGTTTGATATTCAATTTGAATATTGTTTAGGTTTGAAAATAGATCATAAGTTACCTATGAATCTTATTCAGCCTCATGCTTTCATTTATCTACAAAGTCACTCTAGCTTTTCTCAAACGGAATCAGATTATCGAAATAAATTTAAACCTAAAGATATTGATTTTTCATCAAAAGAGAAAGAAAACCAACCTGGTAGCTATAAAAACTCGGGTTATATCATTGTTAATGATGATTCTTTTGAAAAGTTAGATCGTAAAGTTAGGTCTATTGCTACATTTAATGAAACAGGAGTTTTTGTGTGAAAATTCGAGTTTTATTACTGGATAAAGAGAGTTCCAAATTATATGATTTAATAGGCCGTCCTGACTGTTCTAATTTTTATTTTATTTTACATAAGAACACTGATGTTTTAGATGAAAATGAAAACCCTATCGGTTTTTCTTATGAACCTAAAACATTGCTCTACCTAGATTCGCTAATGTGTACAACGCCTTTTGATTATATTATAGCAAGCTCTGAAAGTCATATTCAATTTGCTGGATTGCTTCGTATGAGGTATGGTTTGACCTCTGGTATTAATGCTTCAATTAGTGCTTATGTTTCAAACAAACTAGCTATGAGAAGGCGTCTCAAAGGAAACGTTCCGTTTCCTGAATTTTGGAACAGTGGAGAGTTTTTAGAAAGGGCTCTCTCTGGGAATCGAGACTTACTTCCTGATGAGGTTGTTATTAAACCGATTTATGGTTCAAATAGTACTGGTGTTGTTAAAAAGACCTTAGAAGAGGCTGTAATATATTTAAAAAATAATAAGGGTATTTATATTGTTGAGGAGTTTCTTTCAGTTGACGTTGAACTACATTGTGATGGGTATTTTGTAGATGAAAGTTTAGAGTTTTTTTTGGTTTCTAGGTATGCTAGACCTTGGCTTAAAAGTGGAACCTTATCTAATGCTAACATTCATCTTCCAATGATTGACTATCGTTATAATAAAGCCAAAAAAATTGTCATTTCTGTTTTAAAAGAGCTTGGGCTTAAACAAGGCGTTTTTCATATTGAATTGTTTGAAAAGCAGGGTGATTTATATTTTGGAGAAATCGCAATGAGGCCTGGTGGTGGTGGAATTACGGAATCTATTAGTTATTTTTTTAATGTTGATATGTGGGACATATATGTAAAATTAGCGCTTTCTTTAGATGTAAATATAAAAAAACCAGAAATTATGGATTCATCATATTGTGGCTTAATTGGTTTGTCGAAAAAGGATTCTTTGAAACGACATTCGTTAAAGTTGAACCCATTTTTTTCTAAAATAATAACGTTAAGAAATAATAAAGAAAATAGAAGTACAGGCAGCTTGGTATATCATGAATGGATGTTTTTTTCTTGCGAAAATGAAAATGAAGTTCTAAATGAATTTTCGAGACTAACATGATCGGTTGTGGTCTATGAAAGAGATGTTTTTATTTAAAAATAAAAAAAACATATATTATCAACTTCTGATATTTTTCTTTTACACAGGTAGTGGTATATATTCTGTAACTGCAATATGGTTTACATATAGCTTAACAAAAAGTCCATTGGTCGTTAGCTTGATAATTGTTGCTGGTTATCTACCTTCTGCCATTGCTGGCTTTACTTTTTCTAAGGTGATTTCAAAAGGAGATCCATATAAAAAAATTCAAATAGGATCCCTAATTATGGTGCTATCCATGATTTTATTAATCTTTATGCTAGTCAGTCTGAGTAGCAATAAGTTGATAAGTCTTTCTATTATCTCTATAACACAAATTTTGTTATCGCTTATAAAACTATTTAATCAGTCATCATTCTCCTTACTCGTTAAAACAGTTTTCAATAAGGAAGAGGGTAAAAAAGTAATAGAAATCGCCTCTTCAAATAGACTTGTATCCTTGTCTATTGGTGCTAGTATTGCAGGTATTATATTGAATTTAGAAACTTTTTACTTAGAGCCAATTATTTCATGTTTCATGTTCTTTTGCTCCATTTTTTCAGTCTTAAAACTTAATAAAGTCACTAGGGATCCTTTATTCGTCAAACTTAAGGGTGAAGGAAAAATAACTGATAGAAATTATAAGGTTTCTTTTTTTTCTGACAAAACTCTACAAACACTTATATTATTTTCTATATGTAGCAGTGGAACACTACAATATCTTAATGCAATATTAGCACCTTTAGCAGACAGCATAGTGGAGAATAAACCAGTATATTTCTCACTGCTCGATGTGTTATGTATGGTAGGTGGTTTCATTGCCGGTGTTCTTTTGTCAACAGAAAAGGTAAAGAGTCGATTTATTTTAGATTATGGTTTTTTAATTATTGGTATAGTTTCGATTCTTCTGGCTTTTATTCATTCAGCGTATGGTGTGGCTATATTAGTTTTTATTCTTTCGTTGATAACAACAGCTCATATTATTTGTATGCAGGTAAAAACAAATCAGATACCTCTTAATGAACAAGTTTCTGAATATGCAATATTTAGAAATGCGTCTGGGTCTATTATAAAAACAACTTTTTCAATTTTAGCAGGTATTATAACAACTTATTTTAGTATCCAATCAGCATGGATCGCTTTGTCATTTATATCTATATTGTTTTTTGTTATATGGAAGATTTTCACGCCTGACTGGCATGGCTAGTTTTAACTTATAAAGGTGTTTTAATAAAATGAATGATCTAGAAAAAGAAATACGTATAAATATTGTTAAACAAGCATTATTGCTTAATCGAAAAAACAATAAGCTACAGCAACTATTTGGTTTGGATTCTAAAACAGTAGAACAGTTTTTGACGGCTTCTCGTCTTATTGTCACTTTGCCTCATGCTAGCCCAAATATTTTTTTTCCAAAAGTGTCTGCTAGCTGGTATGCAAGACACCTACAAAAATATGATGATTCAGTATTCCATCTTAGAGTTGTACTAAGTCATAATAATTTTGGTGATCTAGGATGGCGACCTTATGCTTGGTGGTATCTGGATAAAAATAAAATTGTTAGAAAAGCTTCTCTTTTCACAAGAAACAAAAAAAAGAAGCACGTCACAGTACTTTCTCAACCACCTATTGAAAAAATTGATGCTATTGATATGAGTGAGTTTGATAGGTCGTTATCTTTCTTAGCTTCTGGGTGTATCAATCGAGCATGGTCCTATATTACCATTATGACAAGTATAGAGAGAGCCGCTGGACTATCTTTAGAGAATAAAACTTTATATATAACATTTGATCAGCTTATTATGGCTATCCGACAATGTAAAGAAAGCTCAATTACACAAAAAATAAATCAGTTTTTAAGTACTAGGCAAGCTAGATGTCTATCATCTTCTGGGGAGTTACAGCCATGTGATTATAGCTCTAACTCGACGATATTGTATGATAATCCTACGAATATAGCTCTACTATCTATTTTAGGTGTTAAAGGGGTCATTGGCGGCCAAAAAATGAAAAATTACTGGCCTGAAGTTGCTTTCTGTGAAGAGGCTTTAGGGACTCAAAAATCGCCTATGCGTGTACTACTTATCCCAGAAGATAATCAAATTTCTCAGAGAGTTGAACCATCAAGCGATATATTAAATCAGCTAAGTGAACATGGTATTCCATATTCTCAAGGAATTGCTTTGTCTGAGCATGGAAGTTTTGCAAAATTTATTGATCCCTTCTATTAACCCAGCGGAGGTTTATATCGTAAGCAATGGGATAGACTCACCCTCACCTCTAGGGATCGAGCATAATTTGTTCTTTTTTAGCCAAACAATAATTGAGCACGATAATCATCACTCCAAGTGGATTTTTCAGCTTCTGCCTTTGACTCGGTGAATCATCATTACCATTAAAAATAAACGAAAAGCCTGTGGCTGGGATGATGAGTATCTATTCAAGGTCATGGGGTTGATTAAATAATGTTCATGCGTTTGCCCTGATGGTAACCATTCACCAGCCCTTATTGATTTATTGAATCGACAATGATTCGTCTGACTTATATAATTGGTTCCTATGGATAAGGTCTCTATACCAACGACCAACGGTGTCAGTATGGACTCCAGTCACTTCTGAAATGTCTTTAAACAAGAAACCTTTATCACGCAGTTTGACAACTTGTTTTCGTAGTCTAGCAAGCTCTGAAGTGGGCAGTTTTCGGGGGTCTATTTTTTCGTTCATTTGGTAATTATATCAGATGATTCTTGCCGCCGGGTTAATATGACGAAGAACAGCATATTGTCTTGGTAAGCTGATTTCTAATCTTCATAAGAGGTGCTTCTCTGCGTTTGTTTTGGTAATATCGATCCGGAAGAACACTTTTTTATTTTTAGCCTTTTAGCAAGATAAGGAATAGAAAAATACGAATAATTTATCGTATAATTTCATATGGAAAAAAAACTGCTTTTAGGGCCCTGCTAAATGTTAATTGGTGATGCTCTTTATATTACTTAAGAGCTATTTATACCCATGTATATTATTTAGTGTCAGGAGTTTAATACTTTTCTTAAACAACATAGTTTCTTTATACGGAGTTCATAATGATTAGAATGGCCTTACCCAACAAAGGTGTTTTGTTTCAACCTTGTATCGATCTACTTGAATCATGTGGGTACAGCGTTAAAAAGCCTACCAAGGGATTGTTTTTCTTTGATAAAAAAAACGATATAGAATTTTATTTTCTTAGAGCAAATGATATCCCTATGTATCTAAGTAAGGGAATAATAGATATTGGTATTACCGGGAAAGATTTTCATAGTGAAAAAAAGAGTAACGCTAAAGAAATAATAGATCTACCGTTTGGTCATTCAAAGCTTTGTATTGCTGCTATGCAAGAGTCAAGTATAGACAAGCGTAGTGATATATCCGGTCTTAGAGTCGCTACCTCTTTTCCCTGCATAGTGAGTGATTACTTTCAAGATGACAATATTGAGATCGTTGAGCTAGAAGGGGCTGTTGAAATATCAATTAGCCTTGGTCTGGCTGATTGTGTGGTTGATATTGTGGAAACAGGAGCAACATTAAAATCCGCTGGGTTAAAAATCGTGTCCGATCCTATTTTTGCTTCAAATGCCGCTCTTTATTCTACACCTAACCCACGTGATCCGCACAATATTGATATGATTGTCAGTAGAATACTTGGCCGACTTATAGCGTTAGATTATCAATTAGTTGAATATGATGCACCGCAAGAAATAATAGATCTAGCTTGTGAGTTAACCCCAGGCTTTGAGTCTCCAACCATTACTCAGTTGAGAAATAAACATTGGTACTCGGTTAAATCAATGGTTAAGAAAGACGAAGCTCATCAAATACTTGATAAACTGAAAAAACTAGGCTGTAAAGCAATACTACTTACTAATATAGAAATGGCCAGAATTTAAACTATTTTCAAGTGAGTCGTTGACTGTTATTAAATTTTAGGTATTTAAACTAGTCGACCCTGAATAATGGCGTTTCAGGCAAGAAACGCCATGCTATTTTCGGGTCTTTCCAGTGGCAAAATTATTTTCAGCCATAATCTCCTTAAAAAGTCGTCCCTGAATAATGATGTTTCAAGCAAGAAACGCCATTCTATTTTTAGGTCTTTCCAGTAGAAAAGTTATTTTCAGCCATAATCGCCTTAAAAATGGCCCAAAATATGGGGCGCAATAAAGCCACTTCAGTAGCTTACGCAGGTTCTGACCACAGGCACTTAAGATCACGTTGACTGCATCGCCTAGTATACCTTTTAGGAAGCATCGTCTGAGTTTTCCATCCGATTTGAGGTGCCCTATGATGGGCTCTACGCTATTTCGTCTTCCCATCCATGGCTTCTCTTTCTTTGGTACACCACGTTTTTGACCTGCAACCAACACCTTAATATCGTCTTCGCCCGATCCTTTATACCCTCTATCAACAAAACAGGTTTCCGGTTTTTTTCCTGTTAAGGTTTCAACTTGTTGAAGTTGTGGTATGGACCCAGTTTCCTAGACAGTTAATCATCATTGTACTTATCAGTCATGTTAAGGGAGAGATATGAGCACTAAACGAAAAAATCATGCTGAAAAATGTATTGATATTCATGATATTGAGAACAGTCTTGATCGTGTTATGAATGATTCAAAAGGCAGTCCAGTTGTTGTTATGAAGGACGGTAACCCAGTATTTTACTGTGTTCCCGCTGACACATATGCGGCAATTTTAGAATTAGTTGATGCATCTGAAATGAGAGAGTTGAATGAAAGAGTTCATCAATTGGGTCTAGAGCTGTTTGGTGACGAAGACAAATGGAAATCATGGATTAAAGCACCTGCACTAGCGTTAGGTGGTAAGTCACCAGAGTCGATTATGGCTACTAAAGAAGGAATAAATAGAGTAAGAGATCTTATAGGGCAGATTAGCCACGGGGTTGTTGTTTAAATTAGCTGTGTAGCGATCAGATAGATTGCATATAATTACACGTTGGATTTTATTGCTTGTAACGAACTCAGACCTGATTTGTATTGTTTAGGCCCTGATCCATCAAGACTGTTAGTGTTGCCGTCGTTTGATTGATAGCTGTCTGTCGTTTATTGAAATCATCAAACTCTGCTGCCTTATCCTCATACCGTGCAATGACATTGCTTAAGGCTTCAATAATTATCAGGTTTTCGTCATAGTGCTCTAACAAGTCTTCTAAAAGTATAAGGGCTTGTTGGTGCTCATCAGTGCTCGATATGCCATTCAGAATTGGTAACTGGGCTACTATCGCTTTGGCCATTTGTGTTATTTCGTTTGCCACTAACATTTCATTTCCCTGTGGGTGCTAGGATAGATTCAAGCGGGGTTGACCTTTAGTTCTTAGACGGTAACTGGATAAAAGCTCTATTAATCTGTATCAAATCGCCCAGTATCTTCAATAATATTTTTCCGGTCTGTCATAAAGTCAGGGTCCGCTTTTGCCTGGAACGGTTGATTCTACTTTCCGTTCGCTTCCTGTGAGATTTTATGAGATCGAAAAAAAAAAGGTAGCTCTAACTCATTGAGTTGATCTATTAGGGCTTCAGCGAGTTCGTGATCCACATTGAGAAACAGCTCATCTGCGTGAGCTGTATGTGAATCTAGCCCTTCAAGTAGTTCTGCTTCACTTAGTCGATTGTCATTTACTTGGCTTTTCGCCTGCTTAATCATAATTCTGTTTCCCTCGGCGCAGGCCTCGATATGTGACCAGCCATTTTTAGCCGCCATATCACGAATCATACCAATTAATTCTGCTTGAGCCTTTAGGCTCAGTGCTTCCTCCTCGTTTGCAGCCACTACTTCAAAAATGCTTGAAAACTTGATTGATGCCATCATCTCACACCTTAAAATATCATCGATTGCTGATATGTAGTATAGCTGAGAAATGCCTACAAAAGTGGGTACATACCAGGGGGGCGCGATATTGCTGGTGCGCTTTTGTCACGATGCCCTGAACACGTTGGTATTGCTGGGTTTAACACAGTGCGAATCTGTCACGATGTTGCTGGTTAAACCTCTCTAAAGCCTCGCTTCAATGTCTGTGCGCTTTTGTCACGATGCCCTGAACACGTTGGTATTGCTGGGGTTGAAGCTGTGCGAATCTGTCACGATGTTGCTGGTTTAACCTATCTAAAGCCTCGCTTCAATGTCTGTGCGCTTTTGTCACGATGCCCTGAACACGTTGGTATTGCTGGGGTTGAAGTTGTGCGAATCTGTCACGATGTTGCTGGTTAAACCTCTCTAAAGCCTCGCTTCAATGTCTGTGCGCTTTTGTCACGATCCGCAGAAGTCGTTGGCGCTGCTTGGCGTAGGCTCAGCAGTTTTCGTAATTGATCCTGTAAAACTTCAATGTTGTTAGCCACGAGGTGTTGATAATCAACAGGGATACATGGAATATCGTGAAAACAAACAGACTCTAAGTTTGCGAGAATTTGTTGTAATTGGGTCATGATTTGCGTGCTAAAGCTAAGTAATTCTAGGTAGCAGTATTACTGAGCGTGTTGGAGGCAGTGTGATGGTTTACTGAATAAGGTACACATGACATATGCTGTGAATGCATGCTACTAAAGGGCTGGAGGAATAGTATGCTACAATTAATAGGTCAACGATAAAGTTGTAAAGTTTGCTGATAAAAACGTGGTTTTTTTACGTAATACTTAACTAAAACTGAGATTTTGTTTTTATGTTATTGTTATGTATAGGGTTATTTATTTTGGTTTGCAATTTAGTAAGCACAATTTGACGGTTACTAGAGATAAGATTTTGTTAAGTTATAGTTTTTAACTAATAGAATCAGTGCCTTGTAGAAAGTTTACAGATGAATTTCAATATTTCTGTAAACTTTCTTTTTACTCATTTTTCACTTATGATGTACCTTGTTTTTTTGTCATGTTTAGTCTCATTTGGGGATCGTTGAGTGAAGATTGAAAGAATTAAGATGTCAGGTGGTGAGAACTATTCAGTCCTATTGGGTAGCGATGGCTTGCCTATGCCATATCCCAATTTGTTCGTGACTTTACATCATCGAAATAAATCTGATGCTAGCAATACCTGTTACATCGCCTTTGAGCACCTACGATACTTTTATGAAATTTGTAGTTTTCTCAATATTGATTTAGTTGAAATGTGTAGGAGCGGAGACTTTCTAAAAAAGAAGGAAATGGAAACCATCGCCAAGTGGGCTAAAAGTACAGTGAAAGTTTTCGCGAGCATGTGGCAGTTCATAAAGCAAAAAACATAATAGTGTTATCCCCCCAAAAAAATAAGTTAGAAACAGCTAGGGCGACATCAGTCATTGACCATCGTGGCGATATTGAGTCTTCTACAGCCTATAACAGCCTAACAACATTCTCTAAGTACGCTGGATGGTTAGAGCAGGAATTTTTTCCATCTAAAAAGTCAACGACAGAACAAAAATTACAGCAACTTCGACCAAGAAAGTACAGCCCAAATAGTATGTACCCAGTTTCCTAGACAGTTTCTAGCTCCGTAAAATATCGCTTCTCATATTGCAGTGGCGATAATCCATTATTTGATCCATGGCGTCGCTTTGGATTATAAAAGCATTCGATATAATCAAAAATCTCTGAACGAGCATCACTTCTTGTTTTGTAGGTTCGATTGCGCACTCTTTCTTTTTTTAACAATGAAAAAAAGCTTTCCGCAACGGCATTATCATGGCAGTTACCACGACGACTCATACTGGCTTCAAGATTATTATCTTCTAAGAAGTTGTGCCAATCTTTCGAGGTATATTGTGCTCCCTGATCTGAGTGTACCAATACTTTTTCTGTTGGTCGTCGTCGCCAAATAGCCATGACTAAAGCGTCAATGACTGATTCTGCTGTGACCCTTGATCTCATTGACCATCCTACGACCAATCTAGAAAATAGATCAACAACGACGGTCACGTAAAGCCAGCCTTCTTTTGTCCGGATGTACGTAAAATCGGTTACCCATACTTGATCTGGTTCTGAGACAATAAACTCTTTATTTAACGTATTCGGGGCTGTATTACGTTCAGACCCACGATAAAAAACAGGGTGGCGTTTGTAGCCTATTAGCGATTTTAGACCCTCGCGGCGCATCACCCTTAGCACACGATTCTTCCCACAAGACTTACCTTCTCCTTTTAGGTCTTTGGTGATATTGCGGTAGCCGTAAACACAACCACTCTCAAGCCAATACGTTTTAATGTTGATGGCAAGTTCATCATCTTCTTGCTCTCGTCGACTTTTTGGACAGTCCAGCCAAGCGTAAAAAACATTCCTATGGACTTGCATTGTTCGACACAAGACAACAATGGGATAGTCGTGGAGCCGTGATTTTATGAACGTGTACTTTTCTTTGACTCCCCGGCAAAGTACACGGCGGCCTCCTTTAGAATGTCCCTCTCTTCGGTCACCCGTTTAAGTTCAGCTTTGAGCCGCTGGATCTCTAACTGAGCGGAATCTTCCATTTTTCTGCTCGCTTCAGGCTTGCTGTATCGGACAATCCAATCATGCATACTTTTGTAGCTAACGCCAAGTCGCTCAGCCACTTCTGCAATTTTGTAGCCGCGCTCTGTGACTTGCTTAACGGCTTCAATTTTGAACTCATCGGTATAACGTTTTCCACTCATAATTCATCTGCTGAAGAATCCGAACTCTATGGCCCTCCGAGCTTCTCTGCATACGAACAGCACTTTCTATTCTCCTTCAACGACATTGAACTTAATCGAATTAGCAGAAACCATCAAGCGGGCATCTCCAGTCGCTTGGCAAAACATCAACTTTAAAGGGAAATATCTGTTTGCAGAGGAAGGCGAAGCACCGGATATCGAGTATTTAATGGCGTCAATCGAGGATTATGTTGATTTCAAAAAAGTAATGCTTGCCCACAAACCAATAAGCTCGGCAATTACAGAGATGTTGTCCCTTTTGGACGGAAAATCCCTGGAACCCCTCACTGGTTCATTCGCAGATCGCTTGAAAAGCAGATCTCCCCGAATAAGAACATTAACTTTCCTCGCGCAACTGTCACATTTGCCGTAGCTCGTCAGATCTGGGTTTCGTGTTCCTTGGCACACTCACCCCAAGCCGCAGACTTTTATGTGCTTCCTGTCCGTCAGCTCGCGATTTTGCTAGCGGCTTCCTCCAGACCAATCCTCACGGATAAGCCCTTGCCATTCACTAGTAGTTCCCGTTAAATAGGTACCATAACGGTGATCCTCCTACAGGGGACTTACACCCATTCGTTAATGCCCATGTCGGGCGTACTAAGCCTGTGAACCCCAGGCCAGAATTTCTTGCTACGCAAGCTGGCCTTGGACTCATTTTCGCTGGCGCTCTAATTCGCCGGTTACAGAAACGTTTTGGAGGAAATATGATTCGGGAAGCAACAAAGGACGACTGCATAAAACTAGCGGTATTGTCTATAAAAGTCTGGTTGGACACGTATGCAAAAGACGGAATTAAAGATCAATACGCTCAATATGTTTTGTCTACTTTTACCCAATCTTATTTTTTCGAGTTACTGAATGCTTCCCAATTCCGTTTGCTAGTAAGTGAAGAAAATCAAGCTCTTCAAGGTTATGTACTGCTGAATTTAGAATCTTCTTATGAGACACCGCATAGTGGTTTTGAAGTCGAAAAGCTGTATGTGGATAATGCTTTTAAGGGGAGTGGTTTAGGTCGAAATCTCCTAAGTGAAGTGGAGAGCCGGTTTGGCAAGAAGTATTGGCTTTACACTTGGGTTGAGAACGAATCCAACGGTTTTTATGAGCATCTCGGTTTCAAGAAGGTTGGTCTTTTTAGCTTTGAATTTGCAGGGGTTAAAATAGACAATAATGTGTACCAGTCAGTACACACAGAACAAATTGTTCAAGAGTGATTCGACACGCGTGGCATTTTTACTATGCGTCGGTTTTTTGGTTAAGCTGATATGCGGAAACTTCGGTATTGCGTGCCTCACACTTTAACAAGGCGTCAAATGCCTGTTATCGGAGGTAGTAACGCCGCGCCGATATACCCGCCTAAAGTCAGCATAAACCACGCAGCAGCCCAAGTAATCAAAGTTGCTAGGGTCTGCTGTCTCGGCAACAGCTGTTAAGCCCTTCCTAGTAAACTAATGCCCTTCGGGTGTTGACCCGACGCTTAATCCAAACCAGCGTAAACCCCAAGACCGAAACATATAGGGTAGGGCAGAGCCCTGCTTTTTAGTACGACGCCCCTCAACGTAAAGGCTTAAAACTCACTGCGTGATACCTTCACGTTTTTGCCCCGCGCACCGTCCCCCAGTATAGGAGCGCCAGAACAGTCGAGCGCAGAATAAACACCATTCCGCCCCTTCACCTTTATCTCGCGTTCTATCTGGGGTTCTGGGGACATCCCCGCCTAATGACTTATTGCTACAGCCCAAGCCTCATAAGCCCTTCAGGGAGACCTTAATTCTCAATTTCAGTGTAAAGTCGTAGTTATAGTAACATTTAGGGCTTTGCGAGATGCCCATGTCTAATTCAAGTTGAAAGTCTTGACTGAGTGCAATCGTATGCTCAAGGCCATGTATTTATTGGACTATATTTATGATGCCAGCCTTCGAGGCTATGTTCAGCGAGCCTTGAATCGCGGGGGAGGCTTATCATCGATTACGTCGCGCAATTGCGCATGTGAATGGCAATCGTTTTCGAGGGAAATCAGACGACGAAATCGTCTTGTGTAATGAATGTGCCAGGCTGTTAACTGCTTGTATATCGTTAAATTGAAGTCCAGTAAGCCATGATAGAGCGCTGACAACTGAGGGGAGAATGAAATTATCATGGCTTTAGATTGGTTCAGACTCAGAGAAAACAAAGACACACGGCGCTCTGATCTGTTGTTTTTGTGATTGATCAAGGTGAATGTATTGCCATTTAAACGGTAAATGCTCTCTCTACAAATGCTTAAAGACTCTGCATCCGTTTTGCGTCCTAAGTACCGGCAAACGGCTGTTGGTGTCGTGACACCAAACGTTGTATTCACTTTCTTAATGCCAGCATAGGTATTGTTTTCAATGCCTATTTTATTTGCTTGCACAGAAACCGCATGACCCACTTTTGCTTGAAGCCGTTCTTGTAATAAGTTGATTTCAGGCGGGCTGGCTTTCGTTGTGATATTGATAAGTTGATAGAGGGCGGCCAGCGTTTCAAAATAATATGTATTTAGTCCCGCTCCGAGACGGATAATTTCAAGATACCCAAACCGAAAAGATTCACCGTCCGCGTCCTTGTGTCCCTTGGTATCACCTTCTGATCGCTTGGTATGTGCCTTGAAAAAGGGAGAATTCAAAAGAAAACGAGGAACCTTTGCTGCTTCTGGCGGCAAAATATCGGCAAAAACTAAAGATAATTGAAGGTCATTAGTGGCTTTGTTTGCTACCAAAATTTAACTCCTTTCGCTTGGGCCTAGCTTTGCGATAGCAAGCTGACTGGCAATCGCTTCCATCTGTGCTTTACCCATTCTAGTAGGCATATGGATATCTGAGTTTCGGTTTAAACGTCTTAATTCACTCAAATTTTGTTGCCACTTACCTGGATCAATCGTAGTTTTTTGGTCAGTCATGTTTGTCACCTTACGCAATGGTTTTGACATGCGGATAGTCGATGATCTTCACGTCAGCAGTCACTAAATCGGCATTTAACATCCTGGCTAATGCCACAATCAATCGATCGGTAGGGTCTTTGTGGAACTCATCGGGCAATCTTGTTGACTCGATGGCTTGGTGGTTGTCAATTGCTATAAATTCGAGTTGCGGGATGCGCTCGGCTGTTGCCAGCCAATCATCAACGCTCATTGTTAATTGCAGTCTCTTTTTCTCGGCCAGCATGGCGAGCTCCCACGCGCTGATTGAGGAAACTAAGATTTTCCCATTATCACTGTTAAGCTCTGCGTCTATAGCGTCCTTAGCAGTTGAAGATAACTGACCGTCACCATTGAGCCACCAAATGAGAATGTGAGTATCGATCACGATCATGAAAGCGCGTCCTAGTCATCTTCACTGACGGGCTCGGTAGGGGCTTCGAACTCCCTAACACTCCCAACTACGACGCGCTTTGAGTAACGTGAATGGCGATCGCTTCTGCGGCAATAGCGATGAAGAAATCCATCTTTGGAACGAGTGCGCACGCTTGGTGTCCAATGCCGTGATCTACTACAACTCGTGGCTATTAAGTGGCCTATTGGAGCACTTTGAACAAAAAGGGAAGGAAGACCTGCTAGAAATGGTTAAGAAAGCCTCGCCAGTGGCCTGGTTCAATCTGAACTTTAAAGGAACCTACTTGTTTGGGGACAAAAAGTCGCTACCCACACTTGATGATCTGATGAAAAACATCTAAGAATACGATAAGTCAGAAAGCAATGCAGCTCTATAGCCCAGTAATGGTGGGTGATACAGCAGGAAATGTCGGATATTAGGGGAAAATCCCTAGTACCCCAAGGTGGTATAGCCAGTTAAAGCTATTCGCTCTTGACCGAAAAACGCGAGACATTCATCGAATACGTATTTTGCCTCAGCATGGATTGTGGCCACATCTTCCAGGTTAAAAGCGTAAATATTTTCACCCCCAGTTAAGGTGCCAACTCGGAACATCTCGGTAATATTATTTTACACAATGACGTTTATCTCCTATGATTTCTTAGCTTTACGTCCACACCCCTATGCCTTGCACTTATTAGCCTAACCCAATCTTAGAAGGATTCGCATGACAGCCTTAAGCTCAACACAGTCGTTAATCGAAGACGAGAAACCTCGGTACGGTCTAAAACGCCTCCATCTGCACAATGCTCATGTCCGCAATAAGTCATTTGTCCTGAATGTTGATGGCCACACAAACATTCAAGGTGAAAACGGCTCTGGGAAAACGTCCCTTTTAACCCTGATTCCCGTGTTTTATGGCGCCATTCCTTCTCAAGTTGTGGAGAAAGACGCCAATAAGAGCGACTTTGTCAGTTACTTCCTTCATTCAGCCAGCTCATTCATCGCGTACGAATACAGTCGCTTTGGCACGGATGTCACGGTGTTAATGTACCGGTCTAGCGAACTCTTAGGCAAAGCAAAGACGCACTATCAATTCTTTGCTGGTGGCTTTGATCAAACTATTTATGCCGAGGAGGTCGAGGCACTACGATTAAAGGGCGAGTCGGTACGAGACATCATTAAGGCCATCAAAGATCTGGGCGTGGCTGCCTCGAATCAAATTGTCGATCTCTGGCGGTATAAGGCCATCCTTGAAAATGACGTGAACGAGATACGAAAACGCAACAACGACCCTGCATTAATCAGTGCCGCCAAGCAATATTGCATGGGGGACAGCAAAACAAAGACACATCACTTAGGAAAAATGGCCGCATCGATACTAAAGCGCGCGAACCCATTTGAACGACTTCATGAAATGGTGGCTGATACCGCCTTTGCTGATATCGAGGTGGCCAACATAAAAGGCCCAGGCACAGGCAACATTGAAAGCGCCAAACTGCGCATTGAAGGCATTCGCGACATTACCGCCATGCAGCCGCGACTAGAAAAAGCAAACGCCTTAATCACACAGCTTCAGCATGCCAAAGAGTCCATCCATAGTCGCGGTCAGTCAATAAATTGGATATTAAATAGCACCCTGAAGGCATTGGCCTCGCATGAGTCATTACTCATTAATTTGAAAACTGAAAAAAGCGCTCTCGACGCCAAGT
Organism: Marinomonas sp. TI.3.20; assembly: GCF_038155025.1. Taxonomy (NCBI): domain Bacteria; kingdom Pseudomonadati; phylum Pseudomonadota; class Gammaproteobacteria; order Oceanospirillales; family Oceanospirillaceae; genus Marinomonas; species Marinomonas sp. TI.3.20. The sequence goes on from NZ_JBAKAS010000024.1 coordinate 28,310, forward strand.
ACGACGAAGAAAAGCGAGAAGCCAAAAACAATCTAGCTCAAAATATCGATCGACTCAAAGCCATCGATATCCAGATCAATAATTACATCGACAAGCGCGACCAATTTACTGACATAGCGAGCAAGCGCGCAGAGTACAATTCGTTGTCAGAAATGCGCCGTAGTGCCGCACAGTTGGAAGAAGAGTACCAAAACCTCACGGAAACAGTCCGAGGCTACCAGGGAGAAATGGAGTCTAAGATATTTAATCTTGAGAAGAGCAACGCGCAAGCTAACGACCGAATTAAGCGAATCATAGAGGCTAAGCGTGAAGAGCAGCACTCGATTGGTCGTGACGCCAACCAGCGCAACCAAGACGCCTACGAGAACTACCAAGCTAATCTGGACGAATTGGACGGGGGGCATATAGATCAACAAATCGCAGCGATCAATGAACAGTTGATTGCTCAAAAACAACTTGCGACCGCAATCGGCATATCCGAAGAGGATCAATTAGAGTCGGATAGACGCCAGTTCACGGTGGATGAGGCTCATGCACGCATCTCCAGTCTTTATGACGCGCTCAAGGCGCCTCACGAGAGCAAAAAAGAAATCAGTGCTCGGATAGAAAAGACTATTGGCCTCATAGAAGAAAAGACACGAGAAAAAGAACGGCTGAAACACCAGCTTGCCCGCATAGAAAGCCTTGAAAAGCCTAACTCCCTTTTGTCCATGCTCAATAAAATCTCTGGTGATCAGTGGCAAGACACCCTCGGAAAAGTGCTGCCCGAGTCATTCTATCAGCGGACCGACCTAAAACCGGTATTCGATGCGAATACCGGCGCCAATGAGACCGTATTTGGTTGGTCCTTTGATTTGGAAGTGCTGGGTACGAACGATACTGTTCTGCAGGCGGCGACGCTACATGAACAGCGTGACCAAATTGAAGAGGCACTAGAAAGTCTTAAGGCGACCTTTGAATCACTCAATGCTGAGCTCAATCAAGATAGAAAGGCACTGCGAAACGAAGAGGGCGTGCTGCAAGTTATCCAGCAAAAAACAGACACGGCACGAGATGACTTAAAGCTCGCGCAGGATTCGCTTACGATGTTTGTCATCGAGGCCAAAGCCAGAGTATCCAAACGCAAGGAAGAGGCCGAAAAGCTTGCTAAAGCGCTTCAATCAGAGCTGGTGGCTCAAAGGGAAGCGAAAAAACAAAAGAAAGCAGAGTTCAGCAAGCAGTACACCGAACTGAAAAACCAGTATGCCGCAGATGCCGCAGACAAAAAACAAGCGGTAGAAGAGGAAATAGAAACCTACAAAAATGAGCTGAGCTCTTTAGCTGCCTCCTTAATGTCCAGTATTTCAGCCATCAAACTTCAATTTGATGAAGAGTGCATTAAGAATGGGGTGCCGGCCAACATTCTTGGGGAAAAACGCCAGAATATCGAGGCGCTAAAGGCCAAGATCAATCGCATAGTAGGCTTTAAGTCAGCACTTGATGACTACGATGACTTTGTGAAAACGCGAACCCCTCTTTATGAGCGTCAATTGGTTGAAGAGGCAGGGCTTAAAAATGCGATCTCAGCACTTAACACTGAAATGGAAGCCAGAAGACTGAACTATGCCCGAATGAGCGAAGACCTTAGCAACAAGCTAAACGACTGCAAAAGTGCGATTAGAAATCAGAAATCCGTCATTGAAGATCTAGCGGGAATTATCCAGAAAATGACGCATTTATTTGGTTCGGTCATTCACGGAGAAATGGAAACCGACGAGTCCTACGACGCACTGGCCACCAAGCTGCAGCGCGATATCGAAAGAGCCAAAAGCCTGTCGGATGAAACTAGTTCCATTTGTGGGAAGTTATGCAGCGAGCTCGATCGATTTACCGATGGGGAGTGGAGCGACGATTGGACACGATTTAAAGCCGAATGTGTGAATGTGGATGCGTATACGGACGATTTCTACCATCTCATTATTCCCAAAATGCACCACCAGGTATCGAATACGATAGACATACGTCGTCAGAACGTCCGCGAATCCTTTGAATTGACCTTTGAAGGTGTGAGGCTTGTTTACGACGGCCTTAACCGGATCAACAAAGAAGTTGGTCAAGTGGCTCGAAAAATCGCCGCCAAGGTGAACACCAATCAAAGGATAGCCAACCTATCCAATATTGAGATCCACATTCGGACCAAGACGGAACAATCTGAATGCTGGCCAACCCTAACGTCCTTCATGGAGTCATGGGCTCTCTGGTCTACGAAAAGTGAACACGACGTGTCTGCGATTCCACCAGCTAGCCTTATCAGTCAAATGCTGGAGGCGTACCGGAAACTCGAAAATGAGCCGTTCTATCGTAAAAACGAAGTGTCTATGATTGACCTCATATCGATTGAAATTGGGATTACGGAAAATGGTACCCCACGAACTATTAACAGCTCTCGGGAATTTAACAATATAAGCAGCAACGGTCTCTCAATGCTGGCTCTGATCGTCGTCTTTGTTGGGATAAGTCGTTATTTGTGCAGCAGTGAAGCTTTGAACCTGCATTGGTCTATTGATGAGGTTGGCGCCATAGATAACCACAATATGATCCGTCTATTGAAGATGCTTACTGACTCCAATATCAGCATTGTTTCAGCGCTTCCCAATGCCAACAAGCACATATTGAATGCGATGCAGAATTCTTATCAGGCCAAAAAAGGGATAGGGGTGCTGTCTGTGGTCAGTAGCACAATACAGAATGTAGGAACGGGTGGTTAATATGACGAACACAAAAGTACTCAAAGAGCAGGACGACATCAAAGCACTGAAAAGACTCTTGATTGATTTTGAGGTGATTTGCGCAGTGAAATACAGCGACCTTCACGCAAAGCTGAAGGACGAGACCATTTACAAGCATGTGGCAAACTTTGCCCAAGAAGCCAATTTCGAGCTCATTTACTCTTTAACCGGTGACGCTTACTACTTTGTCGATTCCGATCGATACATTATGGCTTCACAAGACCACGAAGCAAACTTTAGAAAGTCGATAGTCCGCTTATACAAAGGGGACTCCCTAAGCATTCGCCCAATGCTCCAGTTTCTTGTTTTCATGTCAGAGATGGGGGCGTCGAGCTCGGTGATACAAGCTCACTCAGTCATTGATTTGTCTCTTATCATGAGCCGTATAGATGCCGACAGTGAAACCGTTATCGAACGCTTAGACATTATCGAATCTTTCCCGCTGTTCAAGAAGAACAAAGCCAAGAACCCGTTCGATCGCATAACCAATAACTTGGGCATTTTGGTTTCAATGGGATTCTTCATTAGTAACAAACAAGGCACGAAGTATACGGCCACTGGGAAAATGGGTTTGTACTGGGAGCTGGTGGATGTCGAGCTGGAAAGACTGGATTACGGCGACACACTGGAAGAGGAACACACAGAGCATGAAGCGACTCAGGAGTCATTACTATGAGTGACAAGCTCTCAGGTCTTGATGGATTGCGAAGAGCGTTTAGAGCCATCACAGACAATCTCTCAGTGTTGGAAAGCGCGGTGAGTCGATCCGGTACCGGTACAATCACCGCCACCGACCTTGATGATGACATGCAAAAACAGCTTGCTCGACTGCAGGGGTTCGGCGTACTCGATCGCATTGATGACGAAGACGAATACATTATTGCGGAACCTCTTGTGTCATTGCTGATGATGCTTGATTCACGCTCTAACTATTCGGGTAGCGCCGAAGAAATAGACGTGGTCCTTAACGCCATTAAAAAGGAAATCCTGTATTTTGGGGATGCGGTTAAAGCCAAGTCCTACGACCAGGTGAATAAGTCCAGAGGCAACATTAAACGATTGGTTTCTAAATTCTCCGGTGCCTGCATTGCGGTTAAAAAACACTTTGAATACACACTACGTGGCGAGTTCGCGACGATAACCGACCCTAATCTTAGGCTGGACAGAGCCAAGGCCATGCAAGCCGACATCCGCAAAGTTAGGATATCGATCAACAGTGTTACCAATGGTTACTTCGACGAAATAATCGACACCATTCGTTATGAGCCAGAACTGATGGCTTTGCTAAACATCAAGTTAAAAGTGCGTGTCTCTAAGATGGTTCGTGAGTGGTTGGAGCTCAATGAGCGCTTTAGTAAGTTCATGATGCACATAGAGCGAGAAGTCGCGTTACATAACAAGCAAATGACGTTGATGCAGGCCTACTCGGAATTAAGTGCCTCTGAGATTCGATACAGCGAGGCACAGAGAGAGGCATTGAATGTGGAGGCCAGCAGGCGACCAAAAGGGAAGAGCGGCGCCCATGAAGCCGCTGAAGCATTTGGCCGACCACGGGTGGATTTGTCTTTGCGTTTGATCAATGCAAAAACCGAAGACGCCTACTTGCTCAATGTCATGACTGAAACAATGCAGAAAAGCTACGAATCGCATTTGAATGACCAGAAGAATAGGGAACTAGCCAGCCTTCGGCAGGCCGAGCTTGATGCCCTACCAAAAGAGATGATCGACAGTGTAGAAGAACACATCCACGGTGATGATCTAGAGGATGAAGACGAGATATTTGAGATGGTCTGGAATGAAGCCATGGGCTTTGTTATCGATGGTGCTGAAGTATCATTAAGCGAACTTGGGTTGGACTCTGGCTTATCTCTCAGCGAGGCACGCGACTTCCTTATGTATTGTGCTGACCAGATAGACCTCGACCAAACCTACGAAAAAGAGCAAGCCATGGCGATTAACTATGCTCACGAGGTTGTCGCATTGCCCGAGGAACGCGGGTTCAATGGAAACATCGTGATAACGGATATTAAGCTAAAACATAAGGAAGCGTGACATGGCGCTCTATTGGGACGCGAGAACAATCAATACTGTCGTTACTGCAGTGGACCAAAAGAAAGCCTCTGTGCTTTTGACAAAGACTTGGCTGGCCATACATGAAGACATGGACGTGGGCGTAATCAAAGGGACTCGGCTGAATCTGGCTCGCACTGATCGTGAAAGGCTTAGAAAACGGCTTGAGCTCTTTAATATGGAGTCAGGCCTAGGATCGGTCAAGACGCGTACGGCGCTGGCCGCAATAACAGGGAATGAGAAGCTTAACAGGACACCTGTGTTTAGCGATCGGATAAAGGTAGGCGTCTTGTCAGGTGGCAGCTTGCACTTAAAGCAAGGTCGCTGTGAACTCCCACAAGGCGTGTATGTCGAATGCGCCGCCAGTGACATCATGTTGGACACTCATGCGATCGTTTTTGTTGAAAATGGGGAGGTGCTGTATTCGTGGCAGCCCAGTCATAAATTGGTTCAAGACATAGGAGAGGGTGCGCTGGTGGTTTACCGTGGCCACACGAACGCCGCCGCGATGGTTATTAGCCTATTGGAATCGGCTAAAAAAGCAGGATTGGAGTGTTATGGCTTTGTTGACTATGACGTGCCTGGCTTGAAGATACTCAGTGATTTGAGGCATGTACTAACGAAGGCGGTTTTGCCAAATGAAGAGGGGCTTATTAGCCTATTTGCGCGGCGGCCATACCTCAACAAGTCGAGCGAAGTACCAACACAACTAAACCGGTACCCGAATCTGTTAAACTCTCTCCCCACGTCATTAAAGCCTTCATACACAACAATACTCAGCCATAAGTGGTCTGTTACGCAGGAATGCCTGATAGCAAATAACATTGAGCTTCAAATTTGTTCGCTTTCTTGAGGTTTTTCCGCCAACGTTTAGTCTGCCTGACTCATGTCGTTTGATCATAAGGCAAAGTTGCCTTTAACTTTTTTGAGCTTTTAGTTCGGAAGATCACTCGCTGAAACATCCTGCCTACTTAAGCTTATGATGTCCTTATCGGCCTTATGACACAAGTTCACGATAGCATCATACATCAAGAAAAAACCAACCTTAATCTTGGTCTGGCAGCGAGGTATCTGATTAACAACTTGTCTACTGAACAAACTTTAGTACTCAATAAGAAGATGACTCTAGACGCTTTGATTCCCGTGAGATTGAAGGCCGGCGTCAGTATTGCTGGTCAATTGGATTAATTAATATTAAGTTTGCGTGCAGTCTGTGACATTAAGCTCGGCACGTATTAAAATTCCTCGAAAGGGTAGTACATTATGACCTCAATAAAGTTTTTAAACATATTTGAAGTGGTAGCTGAGAGCGACGAAGAAGCTCTAAATCTAAAGACTCAAGCAGAATTGATTGGTGTGATTCGTGATATGGCTACTCAAAATGGTTGGTCACAAGTCGAGGTCTGCGCCTTAGAAAGCAGAATTATCATCAAGCGGGTAAATAATCAAGTAAATGACAATCGACTAAGTGAGGCTGAGCTACTTGAAAGGCTAAATCCTCATATGGCTCATGCTGATGAACTGTTTCTAAATGTTGATAACGAGCTCGCTGAAGCACTAATAAATCAACTCAATGAATTAGAGCTACCTTATATTGTTCGATCTCGTAAAGGCACTTAAGAGTTACATAGAAAGTGGAGTAAACCGTTCCAGGAAAAATCGGCCCCCGACTTTATGAAAGACCGAAAAAATATCGTTGAAGACGTTGGGCGGTTTGGACTTCCCAGACTTTACTAGACACCTATTAACGTTAAAATCTAGTTAAATAAGAGGTGTATTATGAAGTCCAAACGTTACCCTGAAGAATTTAAAAGAGAAGCGGTTAAACAAGTGACAGAGCGTGGTTATTCTGTTGCTGAAGTGGCTCAACGGCTCGATACGACCCCCCATAGTTTATACGCCTGGATCAAAAAGTATGGAGAGCCACAGCCTAAGCCTTCTGAAGACCTCGACTTAACCTCCGAGAACGCACGACTCAAGTCTGAACTGAGACGAATCACGGAGGAGCGTGACATTCTAAAAAAGGCCGCAAGGTACTTTGCCAACAACCCAGAGTAAAGTACGCCTTTGTTCGAGATCACCAAAAAGAACACTCTGTTCAATTGATGTGTCACGTCTTTAAAATTCATCGAAGCGGTTATTATGCTTGGTTGAAAAAGCCACTGTCTGATCGGTCTATTAAAGATCTGCGACTGTTAGAACGAATACGTGAATGCCACATCGCTAGCGGTGGAACCTATGGAAGCCCATGGATACATCGTGACCTTCGGGATGAGGGAGAATCCTGTAGCGTACATCGTGTTGCCAAGATCATACGTAATAACAAGATTAAGGCCCAGATTGGCTATAAACGTCGCCATATCCAAGGCGGTAAAGTAGGCAAGATTGCTGACAACATATTGAAGCGTCAGTTTAATCCTGATGCCCCCTAATAAAACGTGGGTAAGTGATATCACCTACGTTAGGACCCATGAAGGTTTTTTGTACGTCGCGACTGTTATCGACTTATTTTCCCGACGTGTTGTTGGATGGTCAATGGATAAAATGATGGATCGTCATCTGGT
>NZ_JBAKAS010000025.1:0-33432 GCF_038155025.1 Marinomonas sp. TI.3.20
ATCATCCTGAAAGAAGACAGAGCCTCCGTCCTGGAGGCTTGAACAATCCCTTGCTCTCTGTCTATCTATAACCTTAGACCCACTTGTCGTTTTACGCCACTCAGAAATGGAAAAAAGTAATAGATAAGAATTTGAGCTTGCCTAGATGGTGATGCCCGGACGCTCACGAGTAGCATTTCTCCTATTACCCAGTCGATCCCCATGTCTTGCCAGCTATCTCGGGCGAGTTTACGTATATCTTGGCTGGTGAGTTTGATTCCAATGTCACCACTGAGGCTTTGATACCAACGCTTGACGCTGCGCCATGGATTTGTCACCTTATAACACCGAAAAAATTCTCTAAGGCACCCACATAAAAAAAACTAAAATACTGAGTTATTAAGTTGTGTGTCCTATTAAGAAGTATGATTACTGAAAGTCAGGTCAAAGCCCTTTTTGAAGAAGCCTTGTGCCTTCAATAGGCTTGTGAGACAAAAAGAAATTCGACCCTTTAGGTGGCAGTAAAGTGAGTTGGGGAAGTTTTATTGTTTGCAGGCAGTTTGCAGATACAAAAAAGCCTCGATGCTGTGAGTGATCACTAACTATCGAGGCTTTCTGTTATTACTTAATAAGTGGTAGGGCTAGGCAGATTCGAACTGCCGACCTCATCCATGTCAAGGATGCGCTCTAACCAACTGAGCTATAGTCCTAAAAAGTGTTGGCTATTATACGCAGGAGCTCGCTTTTGACAAGCCCTGCTTACACTTTTTTGAAGTGTTTGTTTTACAGAGAGAAAACTCTTTATTTGTGCTCAGACAGGAATGAGTAATTCATGCCCTACTACTTCGTCTATCAGGTTATAAGGAACCTTGTATTCCTTACCACGAAACTTCACCGTAGCAAATTCATAACACATAGAAATTACAGTGCAGTTCACGATGACACCGTTGTCAATTACTCGAACAATGTTGTAATTACGCAGCGTGATAGCCATAACACTCCTCTATTTTATTGTCGTTTTTATAATACAATTCTCAGCAAAATTAGCCTTCACCAACGTCTTTTAATTTGCGCTGTAGTTGATGAATTTGATCTCGATAACCAGCCGCTAATTCAAATTTCAGACTCTCGGAAGCAAGCACCATTTCTTTTTGCAGTTGTATCATGGCCTTACGCACTTGCGCTACATCCTCCATGCTTTCTACTTGGTAGTCTTTCGCAGTTTCAGCGACTTTCTTCACTTTGCTACCACGCTTACCAGCACCTGGGTTGTAGGCACCTTCTAGAATGTCTTCGACAGATTTGGTAATACCCTTCGGCGTAATACCATGCTCTTCGTTGTAGGCCTCCTGTGTAGCTCGACGACGAGTGGTTTCATTCATTGCTCGTTCTATAGAACCTGTGATGCGGTCCGCATAAAGGATAGCTCGGCCATTTACGTTACGCGCAGCACGACCAATGGTCTGAATCAATGAGCGTTCTGAACGCAAGAAGCCTTCTTTATCCGCATCAAGAATGGCGACAAGACTCACTTCTGGAATGTCCAAACCTTCTCGTAGAAGGTTAATACCCACCAATACATCAAACTCGCCCAATCGTAAATCACGAATAATTTCTACTCGCTCAACCGTGTCGATATCCGAATGTAAATAACGCACGCGAACACCGTGGTCACTAAGATAATCGGTCAAATCCTCCGACATACGTTTGGTTAGTGTGGTTACCAATACACGCTCACCAATAGGCGCACGTTTATTTATTTCAGAAAGTAAATCATCCACCTGCGTCGCTACAGGTCGAATCTCTAATATTGGGTCAACCAAACCAGTAGGACGAACAATTTGCTCTACTACCCAGTCTTGGTGCTCCGCTTCGTACTTACCCGGTGTCGCCGAAACAAAAATGGTTTGCGGCTTAATTTGCTCCCACTCTTCAAAGCGCATCGGTCGATTGTCTAATGCCGATGGCAGACGAAAGCCGTATTCAACAAGGTTTTCTTTGCGCGAGCGATCCCCTTTGTACATGGCGCCAATTTGCGGCACGGTCACATGGGATTCATCGATCACCAATAGCGCATTCGCAGGCAAATAGTCGAACAGTGTCGGCGGCGGTGAGCCTTCTTCTCGACCCGATAAATAACGCGAGTAGTTTTCAATGCCGGAACAATAGCCAAGCTCTTGCATCATTTCTAAATCATAACGAGTGCGCTGCTCTAGACGCTGTAATTCAACCAGTTTATTCAGCGATTTAAGCTGTTCTAAGCGTTGATCCAGCTCTACCTTGATGCGCTCAATAGCCGCGACAACGGTTTCTTTTGGCGTCACATAATGCGTTTTAGGATAAATGGTCGCGCGCGGTACTTTACGGATGGTTTTATTCGTCAGTGGATCGATTATTGATAAGTTTTCGACTTCGTCATCAAACAGCTCAATACGGATCGCCGTGTCTTCAGAGTCCGCAGGAAACACTTCAATTACATCACCACGCACACGAAAGTTGCCACGCTCTAGAACCAAGTCGTTTCGAGTGTATTGCAGTTCGGCCAAGCGCCGCAATACGGCACGCTGGTCAATACGATCGCCGCGATCTAGATGAAGCATCATTTTTAAGTAAGATTGTGGGTCACCCAAGCCGTAAATCGCGGACACAGTCGCCACGATGATAACGTCTTCACGCTCTAGCAAGGCTTTCGTTGCAGACAAACGCATTCGCTCTATGTGTTCGTTAACTGATGCGTCTTTTTCAATGAAGGTATCTGACGCGGCTACGTACGCTTCAGGCTGATAATAGTCGTAATACGAGACAAAATACTCGACCGCATTATTAGGAAAAAATTCTTTAAACTCACCGTATAACTGAGCCGCCAACGTTTTGTTATGCGCCATTACAATAGTGGGACGCTTCACTTGAGAGATAACGTTTGCAACCGTAAAGGTTTTACCCGACCCTGTTACACCAAGCAGGGTTTGATGCGCTAACCCAGACTCAACACCTTGAACGAGCTTTTCAATCGCCTTGGGCTGGTCACCCGCTGGTTCATATGAAGAAACAATTTGAAATTCTTGTGACACGGTTCTCTTCCTAAGGGGCTGCAAACAACTTAATAGAGTAGCAAATTTTTGATATCAAGTCTGAAAATACTAAATAAATTGGGCGTAAACCAAGTAGGCTTTGTCAGCTAAAAGCGAATGTATTTTTAGCGATGAATCAATAAAGAAAGCCAAGTTAATCAGAGACTAACTTGGCTTAGAAACAACCAATAATAAAGTTGATTATAAAATCGTTTGATTCTCTTTAATTATCTGACATTTGGCCCTTGTTATCTTGAGACTCCGTAGCCTGAATTTCCAGGTTCTGATTACCAGAGACTTGAACAAGAGCTCTATTTCGCTCAACTAAAGCATCACCCAAGCCTTTCACTTCAGACAATTGATCGACCGTTTTAAAAGGGCCATTTTCAGCTCTGTAATCAATAATAGCTTGAGCTTTCTTTTCTCCTACACCAGACATGACCGCCGCAATTTGATCCGCTGTGGCGGTATTAATATCCAGAGGTTCAGCCGCAAAAAGGCCAAATGGGGAAAGAACAAACATCAGAAGGGAGCTTCGTAAGAACATTCGAAAGCATTTAATTAGACGCATAATAAAAATCCTTTTTTATAAATAAACCAAGGCATCCAGCCAATAAAAAACCGTTGCTAACTCTTATTGAAAAAGAGTAAACAACGGTTTTAGGATAAGAGGTTTTATTCGATAGCGCAAGTAAGCGAATCGTTAAGCGAAAACACCTAACTCTTTATTTACTTGAATCAAGGCATTGACCGGATCTGCGGCTTGAGTAATAGGACGCCCCATTACTAAATAATGACTTCCCGCTGCCATCGCTTCAGAAGGTGTCATGATGCGTTTTTGATCGCCTTGTGCAGAACCCGCTGGACGAATACCTGGCGTGACGAGTACAAAATCTTTGCCTAATTCAGAAGACAACATGGAAGCCTCTTGAGCAGAGCAAACCACCCCATCCATACCAGAAGACTGTGCCAGCGCAGCAAGACGTTTTACGTGTTGCTCTGGCGTCAAATCAATCCCTACTTCTACAAGGTCTGATTGATCCATACTGGTTAATACCGTTACCGCAATCAGCAAGGTTTTGTTGTCCGCCCGTTGGGAGAGTGCATTAACCGATGCTTCCATCATACGACGACCGCCAGAGGCATGAACGTTTACCATCCAAACCCCCAAGCTCGCAGCAACACTCACTGCGCTAGCAACGGTGTTTGGAATATCATGAAATTTTAGATCCAAGAATACGTCAAAGTTTAATTTATGAAGCGCTTCTAAAATCGCTGGACCTGCGGTGGTAAATAATTCTTTGCCCACTTTCACTCGACACTGAGTAGGATCAAGGCGTTTCGCCATCTCAATGGATTGCGCCATGGTAGGATAATCTAGGGCAACCACTATGGGGGATTGACAACTCATTCAAGGTCCTCTTTTTTCTATGTTGACTCACTCTGCTACCACTAAAAATAGCAGACGTGTTACGTGGATTAACGATTCGACTTATCGCATTTCTTATCTTAAAAAAGGCTATTCACCCTCAAGACCGTGTATCGGTTTTACGACTCCCCAGCTTTTGCAACCTGGACATTGCCAATGTAATTGATAACCTGAAAAACCACATTGGCGACACTGAAATTGAGGTTTTGCTTGAGCTAACTGATCAATCAATTCATACAAAACAATAAGATGCTGTTGGTTCTGACCGCGAGACTCCCCCATTTGTAAATTAATAAGCTCTCTAAAGCCCTTTACGGTTGGGTGGGAACGCAATTGCTCAACCAAAAACATCTCCGCGTATTCTTTATCATCTTCCATGTAATGGTTCGCTAGCGCTAAAATCAGTGCCGCGGATGGCTTTTTCTGATTTTGCTCTTGGAGAAACTTAATAAAACCACTGCCTCCCCATACTCGCTGATAACAGTCTTTTAGCTTGGGAATAATAATAGAAATAAACTCAGGGTCTTGTTCCGCAACTTGTTTCAATTCTTTTATGGCGTCCCGATAACGGCGCTGACTACACAAGACATCTGCCGCACCAACACTTGCCCTGACACAACTGGGATCAACACCTAACGCTTGTTTATAATGTTGATAAGCGTCTTTCCATTGCTCTTTTTTCGATAACATCTCAGCCATCTCACAATGAAAGTGAGCTAAGCGTTTAATTTCTTTTTTATTTGGGGAATCTTTAATTAGCTCAGTACTGATCTGAATAGCTTTTTCCCAACTCTGCTCAAACTCATAGAGATCCACGAGTAAGGTTAAAATCTTAGGGTGAAATTCACTTTTCTTAGAAGACGTCGCCATATTGAGTAATAATCGGCTGGCCCTATCTAGTAATCCAGCAGACATAAAGTCACTGGCAAGCTCCAACTGCACCATGCGCATTTCACGCTGAGAAATCTCTGGACGAGCTAATAGGCTTTGATGAACATTAATCGCTTTTTGAATTTCACCTTTTTTACGGAATAAGTTGCCCAGTGTAAGATGAATATCAAAAGTATCTGAATTGACTTCTAGCGAATCAACAAACGCATCAATAGCCTCAGAATGTTGATCATTTAGTAGGTGATTGAGGCCTCGGAAATAGTCTGGCGGTACGCTTTTTTTGTCACGCTTCAGTTTTTTAGCAGGATTTTTCCGTCCCATTGCCCACCCTAAAAACAGCGCAGCAAAAAGAACTATAAATAACCCAACTTCGGTCAACGCCGTTACTCCTTCCCTATTGAAAGTTCTTGAGCAATAGATGACGCACGCAAACGATCGGCTTCACTCTGTGATTTTTCAAGACGTTTACTTAAGACTCGAACTTGGCGCTCGCTACGAAAATAGGTCACAGAACTCACTAAGAGCGCAACACAAGCACCAAGAGTAAATGACAGAATAGTGTATAAAGCCACGCTCAGTTCAGGCCCTTGCCAAAACACCAAATCAAGATGGATCAGCTGTGGGTTCCTGATGGCGAAAAAAACGCCAACGGCAAGGAAAAAGACAATCAGAATTGTTAGGACAACTCTTTTTAGCCATTTAAGCATAAGAAAACCTACCAAATTAGAATGGCGATATTATGCCGTGATAGCTAAGAAATTTCGAGGCATAAGACGTAAATTAGTTAAGTTCGTTAATCTCAACCTCTGGCAAATTAACCAATTCGCGCAATTCTTTGCCTGGTTTGAAATGAGGAACATACTTAGCCGATAACTCGACCGACTCGCCTGTTTTTGGGTTACGACCGATTCTTGGCGCTCGATAATGCAACGAGAAACTGCCAAAACCTCTGATCTCAATGCGCTCACCATCCGCCAGTGAGTCCGACATATGATCAAGCATTGTCTTAATAGCTTCTTCAACATCCTTCACTGGCAAGTGTGATTGCTGATTGATTAACAGCTCTATCAGCTCAGATTTTGTCATTTTTGTCTCCGCGATTATATTTTGATCACTCCGTAAGACTAGCTAAATTTAGAAAGAAAGCAATAAGTTATAAGGCTTTCAGGCAAATTTAAGGTTTTTTTTATGATAATTTTGTAAATTATATCATCACAGCAGCTTCCACAACTGGCGCAGACCTTAACGAGCTTTTATAATGTCGGCATATTCAACACCACTGGAAGATAAAACAATGAGCTATAGTCAAATTCCTGCCGGCAAAGATGTACCAAATGATATCAATGTAATCATCGAAATCCCGGCTCAAGCCAGCCCGGTAAAATACGAAGTAGACAAAGACATGGACGCCCTAGTTGTGGATCGTTTCATGACCGCGCCAATGTTTTACCCTGCTAACTACGGTTACGTAAACCACACCTTGGCTGATGACGGCGACCCAGTTGACGTTTTGGTTATCACACCTTACCCAGTCGTAGCAGGTTCTGTTATCCGCTGCCGTCCTGTTGGCGTGCTAAACATGTCTGACGAAGCTGGCATTGATGCAAAATTGGTTGCTGTTCCTCACGAGAAACTAAGCAAAGAATACGGTCATATCCAAGATGTGAACGACATTCCACAATTGCTACGCGACCAAATCGAACACTTCTTCGAAAATTACAAAACGCTTGAAAAAGGCAAATGGGTAAAAGTAGAAGGCTGGGCAAACGCTGAAGAAGCGAAGAAAGCTCTAGTTGAAGGCGTAGAAGCTTACAACGCTCAGTAATAAAAAGTAGATCAAGAAAGGCGATTCATACCTTTCACTCACTTTATAACTGACCTAAAAAAACCGATCCTAGGATCGGTTTTTTTGTGTTCTTAACTCAGGCATCCGTTATTCTAAATAACCTAGATCGCCCGTTATTCTATATAACCAGTTATTCAAGAGAATCTAGGTAACGCTCTGCATCCAATGCAGCCATACAACCTGTTCCAGCTGACGTAATCGCTTGGCGATAAATATGATCGCTCACATCGCCTGCTGCAAACACACCTTCGATACTGGTTTGTGTCGCGTTACCTTGTGAACCTGTTTGTACTTTAAGGTAACCATCTTTCATGTCTAACTGATCTTGGAAAATATCGGTATTTGGCTTGTGTCCAATGGCAACGAATACACCCGCAACCGCAAGATCTTTCTTCTCACCTGTTTGGCTGCTCTTAATGCGAACACCAGTCACACCATTCGCATCACCTAGCACTTCATCAAGTTCTGAGAACCATTCGATTTTTACGTTGCCGTTTTTCGCTTTTTCTAGCAATTTATCAGACAAGATTTTTTCAGAACGGAACTTATCACGACGGTGAATCACGGTAACGGTTTTTGCAATGTTCGCCAAATACAGCGCTTCTTCAACCGCAGTATTACCACCACCAATCACAGCAACATCTTGGTTACGATAAAAGAAACCATCACAGGTCGCACAAGCAGAAACGCCTTGACCCATGTATTTTGTTTCACTTTCAAGACCAAGGTACTGAGCACTAGCACCCGTTGAAATAATCAAGGCATCACAAGTATAGACGCCGTCATCACCTTCTAGACGGAAAGGACGGTTGTTCAAATCTACTTTATTGACATGATCAAAAATAATTTCAGTCTCAAAGCGTTCAGCGTGCTTGCGCATACGCTCCATTAGTTCAGGACCTTGCACACCTTGATCGTCGCCAGGCCAGTTATCAACTTCTGTGGTAGTCGTCAGCTGACCACCCATTTGCATACCAGTAATCATTACAGGGTTTAGGTTGGCGCGAGCCGCATAAACAGCAGCGGTATAACCTGCTGGGCCTGAACCCAAAATCATTAATTTGGCGTGCTTTACATCGCTCATGCAATTATCTCCTGTAGATGAATGTTTCTGACGCTCTCGCCAGATTAATTTCTTATGGTGAATTCTAACGAATCTGCGTCACAAATACTTAGCGAAAAATATTAATAACTAAAATAGGGATCTTCTATCAGTTTTCAAGCGCACCGTTTCTTTGCTTAGCCGATGTGACTACTACAAAAGGCGCATTCTGGGTCTTGAGTTAAACGCATTTCACGCCAACGCCCTTCCAAACCGTCAAATAACTTCAGTAAGCCATGCTCAACTCGACCACATCCACTGGCAATTTTGAGTGCATCCAGCGCTTGTAATACACCTAAAGAACCCACTACAGGGCCGATCACACCACTTTCACTGCAACTGAGCTGATTATCAGACATAGAGGGGTAAAGGCATTCATAACAAGGAGATGTATCCTGATCATAGAGAAAGCTAATCAATTGCCCTTCCCAGCGAATCGCCGCGGCGCTAACGAGCGGTGTTTTATTGTTTAAACAAGCTCGATGAATACTTTGACGGGCTTGATAATTGTCCGTGCAATCCAATACCACGCTGGCCTTAGCTACCGCATGAGATAAAGCCTCTCCTGCTAAATGCTCTGCAATAACCTGAATATGGCTTTCTGAGTTTTTCGCGGTAAGCTCTGCCAGCGCCGCCTCTGCTTTGTTACGGCCAAGACAAGCCTCATTGTAAAGTACTTGTCGCGGTAAATTACTGAGTTCTAGACGATCGCCATCTGCTAGAATCAACTCACCAACACCGGCACTGGCCAAATACGTGGCGGCTATATTACCTAAGCCACCCATTCCAATGACCAAAATTGTTGCGTTTGATAAGGCAACCTGCCCTTCAATATCAAAGCTGGGGAGTAAAAGTTGTCGACTGTATCTATCAAGCTGTAATTCGTTCATTTTTCTCTACATTTATTTTAGATAACTGCCCGAACGGTCAATGTTTTGATAAAATAAAACCATCAACTTATCAGCGGACAAAAGCATGAAATTCCCAGGTAGACGTAAGATCAAACACTATTTTCCAGTTTCTGAAGCAAAACCTATTTTGCCTACCTCTGAAGTTCGTCCTGATAAAGACACCTATATTGTCGGGCTAGATGAAACCATTGTCGATGTTATTGCCAACATCAGTGATGATTTTTTAACAACGTTTAACATTAAAAAAGGATTATCCAATCTTGTTGATGTCGATACGGCTTCCGCAATCTATGAAGAATTGACCGCACAGCAAAGCATTTCTGATCATTTTGCCGGTGGAACCATAGGCAACACCATCCATAACTACTCCGTTTTAGCGGATGATAAATCAGTACTGCTCGGTGTAATGTCTTCTCATATCGCATTAGGCTCGCCTGCTTATCACTACATCTGCCACACCAGCAGCAAGGTTGATATGAATCATCTGCACGGCGTGAGTGGTGACATTGGCCGCGGCATTACCCTAATTACTCCAGACGGCGAACGCACTTTTGCGATTGCACCTGGCGATATGGATGAACTTAGCCATGAACATATCCCAGAAGACATTATTGCCGGTGCCGCTGCCTTTGTTAGCTGTGCTTACCCACTGCGCCACCAAGGAAAACCCATCAAGCAAGCCATGCTGACGGCCATGTCTTATGCCAACAAACATCAGATTCCGACGGTACTAACCTTAGGCACCAAACACCTCGTCGAAGATCATCGTGATGAGCTACTTGAGCTGATCAAACGTGATGTAAACGTCTTGGCGATGAACGAACTTGAAGCGGAAGCGCTCACTGGCTTTTCAGACCCATTGCAAGCCGCCGATGCGATTCTCGACTATGTGGACATGGTATTACTCACCGCTGGGCCAGATGGTTTGTATTTATGTGGCTACACAGAAGACACCCTAAAGCGAGAAACGACTAATCCAATAAAGTCCGCTAATGTTGCCGATTTCAACCGTTGGGAATTTAGTCGTCCAATGATGCGTCAAGCTTGTGACAACCCTATTAAAGTCTTTTCTCACATCGACCCTTACATGGGTGGCCCCGAGAAGATCCGCAACACCAATGGTGCTGGTGATGGCGCCTTGTCTGCATTACTGCATGACATATCTGCTAATCACTTCCATCGCGAAGCGCAACCTAACTCAAGTAAACACGCAGCACCTTTTCTTGCGTATTCGTCATTTGCCCAGATTTGTAAATACGCTAACCGCGTGAGTTATGAAATTCTAGTGCAGAGTGCCCCACGCTTATCACGCGGTCTACCAGAAAGAGAAGACAGCTTAGAAGAAGCTTACTGGGAACGCTAAAATCGGACGACAAAAGAAAGAACCATTACATTAAATAAAATAGTTAGACAAAAAAAACCATGCTTTTTTGAAGCATGGTTTTTTTTTCGTAAAATCTCGAACTTAGTCGTGATTTACTTACATTGCTTCAATACCAAGCGCTTCATTACGCTCAAACATACGGTCCAATTCAAGAAGAATAACCAGCTCATCTTCTTTCTGATAAACGCCTTGAATAAACATCAACGCGGAGTCATTACCCACACTAGGGCTTTGCTCAATTTCACCCTGATATAGATAAAACACTTCTTGAACCGCATCAACCAATAAACCAATTTGCTCGCCATCATGCTCGATAATAATAATACGAGTGTCATCCGTGATAGCACATTCTGGCAAACTAAACCGAACACGCGTATCGACCACTGTCACAACATTACCGCGTAGATTGACGATACCTAAAATATAAGAAGCTGCGCCAGGAACCGGAGCTATCTCACTGTATCGAAGCACTTCTTTGATTTGAAGGACGTTAATACCGTAAGTTTCGTCAATCAATTTAAAAGTAAGATACTGCAATAATTCGCCCTTTTTGCTTTCCGCTAAGGCTTGTCCAGATGCTTTAATAGGCGCTAATTCTGACATGACGTACGTCCGTATTCGATTTAATTAAAATAATAAAACGGATGCACCCGTTAAGAACGCATCCGTTGTAGGGGTATTAGCAGAATTCTAAAACAATTAACTATCTTGTTGTATACCAACAATAGTCCAATTGCCTTTCTCATCCGACATATTTTTTTCTAGATGCCAAACTTCATTAGTATCAGAGGTTTGATCACCCTCTTTAATCCAGCCGGAAAATCTTAATGAAATTGACGCAATCGAACCAATATATTCACCACGTACAAGCTCAACCATCAATGAAATGACTTCAGTGCGAGGCATATTTTCGCCATGATTCGCTCTTTCACCTTGTAACATTGTTAACAAATCGGCACTTACGTAGCTGCGAATTTCATCAAAGTTATTATCATCCCATGCTTTTTGCAAAGCGATGTAATGATTTTTCGCTTCAGCTACAAACGCTTGCTCATTAAAACCTGGTGGTAATTTAATGTCTGACTCACCACCAAATCCAGAAACACCAGACATAGGAGAAGCCTTGAATTGATCACGTGTCGACGTTGGCGCTTCACTGTTCATAGTGTTGCCGTATCCTGCCGCTTGAGCCTGTGCAGCACGACGTTTTGGTGCGATTAACAACTTATAGATTAAGAAGCCAATTACTGCGAATAATAAGATATCGCCAAATGAAATACCGTCAAATGCACCGCTGCCCATTAGCGCAGCAAAAATACCACCCGCCAACAAACCACCTAGTAAACCACCGCCTAAACCGCCAAGAAATCCACGTTTTTGAGGAGCGGCTGTATTGGTTGCTTTAGGAATAGTGGAAGCACTGCTGCTTTTTGATTTAGAAAAAGAAAAGCTTTTCCCAAAACTCTTACCACCACCAAATTTCTTAGCTTGAACATCGGCACTAAAACCACCAACACCTATCGCCAAGACAAACGCCATTAACATGGCATATACAGTCGATTTCACAAAACTCTCCAAATTATTTAAAGCTTACAAGACCAACAGCATTGCGAAGGTCTGAAATGAATCCACGCACACGAGCTCGTGCTTTTTCTGCTCCAGCTTGAAGAATAACTTCAACCTGAGCAGGATTTGCCATTAGTTCTAAATACTTTTCACGAGGCTCAGCTAGTTGACCATTGATCAACTCAAAAAGTTCCTTCTTCGCTTGCCCCCAAGCAATACCATCTGCAAATTTCTGACGCATTTCAGCCGTTTGCTCAGGTGTCGCAAAGGCTTTATAGATATCAAACACAGTTGAGTCGTTTGGATCTTTCGCTTCGCCTGGTTCTAACAGATTAGTTTTGATCTTATTAATGCCTTTTTGAAGCTTTTTCTCAGTATCAAAAAGTGGAATTGTGTTGTTGTAGCTTTTACTCATTTTGCGGCCGTCTAAGCCTTTCAAAATAGAGCCTTCTTCACCAACAACCGCTTCAGGTAAGGTAAAGTGCTGGCCAAACAAGTGGTTAAAACGACCTGCAATATCGCGCGCCATCTCAATGTGTTGAATTTGATCTCGACCCACAGGCACTTTATTGGCATTAAACGCCAAAATATCCGCCGCCATTAATACTGGGTAGCAGAACAGGCCCATAGTGATACCAAAGTCAGGATCTTGGCTATCGGCTAGGTTCGCGTCTACGGCACCTTTATAAGCGTGCGCTCGGTTCATCAAACCTTTTGACGTCACACAAGTCAGTAGCCAGTTCAGTTCAGCAATTTCTGGAATATCGGATTGACGGTAAAAGGTCGCTTTGTCTGTGTCTAAGCCACAAGCAAGCCAGGTCGCTGCAATTTCTTGGCGAGACTGCTGAACACGCGCTGGATCTTGGCATTTGATCAAAGCATGGTAATCGGCCATAAAAAAGAAAGCGTCGGTATTTTCTTGACGACTTGCTTCGATTGCTGGACGAATAGCACCCACGTAGTTTCCTAGGTGTGGTGTACCTGAGGTTGTAATACCGGTTAAAACGATTTCTTTTGACATTACTGCTACTACTCTCTTTCTACTGTATTTAGTGTCTAAATTTGCGCCTACCCTACCATAAAAGAATCACAGCAAGAATCTTACAAAAGCCTTATATTGCTTTTCTAACGCATTGGGCAACAAGGTATATTAATTAATGGAGTCAAATATTCTATTATCAAGCGTTCGGCCAAAGTTCATCCGGCAAACCTGAGTTGCGCTGAATCCGAGATTTAGCCGCCGCAGTCACCAAATGCGCCGCGCCCCACAGGGTGAAATCTTGCTTTGCTCGAGTGATTCCGGTGTAGATCAACTCTCGTGTTAACACCGGAGAAGGCGTCAGCGGCAACAACAAAGCAACACGCTCGAACTCAGAACCTTGAGATTTATGCACCGTCATCGCAAACACCACTTCAAATGCGCTTAAACGACTCGGCAACAAGCCTGTAAAAGAACCATCCGGCTGCATAAACCACACTCGTAAACGCTGTGATTCATCTGGCATACACAAGCCAATATCGCCATTAAACAAGCCTAAGCTGGCGTCATTGCGCGTCAGCATGACGGCTTTTCCGGGATACCAAACATGAGGATCTTTCACTCTCCCACGCTGATAAAAATACAACTCAAGATGTTTGTTTACTTGCTCAACCCCAAATTCACCTTGACGCACCGCGGTCAAAATTTGGTAACGAGAGAAAGCCTGATAAAGCGCGGCGATGTCTTTTTGCTGTCGTACTGCGTCCCAATACTCGTCGTAGCCTTTGGCTAAGGTCGCAATATCCGGTTTCGTCTGCTGTTCTGTCGGCACCTGCCAATGCACATCGTGCGGGTTATTTTGCAGCTGATAAATCGCCCCTTGTGCGTCGCCTGCGTTCATTGCTTTTGCCAAATGCCCAATGCCGCTGTTGGCATCAAAACGATAACTGGTACGCAATAAGGTCAACGAGCGACTAATTAATGGCGCGTCAGGATTCGCAAACTGACTGACATTTTCGCCAGTAAGTTGAGTTAATCGCTGCGCCCAGTCCGCCTGAAAGTACGCCGTTTCTATGCCTAACGACAAATCCCCCAGTACACTACCCGCTTCCACTGAGGCCAACTGGTCTTTATCACCCAATAAAATCAGCCGAGCATGAGGCGGTAAAGCATCGATCAGCTTCGCCATCATCGGCAAATCCACCATGGAGACTTCATCCACCAGCAGCACATCTAAATGCAGCGGGTTGTCTTTATTGTGTTTAAAACGGCTGCGACCAAAATCACTGCCAAGCAAACGGTGCAAAGTACTGGCTTGCTCTGGAATCGCGGCTTTAATGTCTTTTGCTAATGGCAATGCACTTTTGGCATTGGCAATGGATTCAGTCAATCGCGCCGCCGCTTTTCCGGTAGGCGCTGCCAACTCTATTCTCAATAATTTGCCCTGCGCAGCAGACTGCGACACAAGCAAAGCCAACAACTTGGTCACTGTGGTGGTTTTGCCTGTTCCAGGGCCGCCACTGATCACAGAAAAGGGCAAACTCGCTGCATTGGCAACCGCCACTTTTTGCCAATCTATCGCCGCGGATGTTTTAGGAAATAAGCGATCAATAATCGCCGCATCCGGCTCAAAAGGCGTCGCGCCAGCATGATGTTTAAGGTAGCTAAGTACTTGCTGCTCGTATTGAAAATAACGGTACAAATACAAGCGCGTGCCACTTAATACCATGGGCTTTTCAGCCAATGGCAAAGCCACACTAACCAGCGAACTTTGCGCCAGCGTATTACACCAATCCGCCACCGAATACACGCCGTTAGACGCTAACAGCGCTTTCAATTCTGCGTTCGTCACCCCTTCTGGCGGCTTATGCCAAAGTACGGCCAAATCGATGCAAATATGCCCAGCCCCTAAATACGCACTGCACAACGCACCGGCAACACGCACCGCGTCGTGGGATTCATTGGCGTGGCTGGCCAATTGTTCAATCCACTGACAGTCAATCGCTCGTAATATCCCTTGCTCTTGCCACACCAATAACCGGTTGCTTGAGCTTGGTTCTGCCTGCGCTAATAAATCCAATTGATTAGAAAAGTCCAAGCTGGCCTTCCTCCTGTGATAGTTCACCGGCAAACAAGTGATCCAATGCGTCGACATGCTGCTTTGATAATCGAGTATTAAAAATGCCCGTTTGTTGGCCCGGCGTCATGCCTCGTAGAAACAAATAAACCACACCACCGACGCGGGCATCATAGTCATAATTTGGCAACCGTTGCTTAAGCAAACGATGCAATGCCAAGGTATAAAGCTGGTACTGCAAATCGTATCTGTGCTCAGCGATCGCATGCTCAAGCGCATCGCTTTGGTAATCGGCAAAGTCATCCCCTAAATGATTCGACTTATAATCCAGCACGTAATAACGCCCTTCCCATTCGAAGAGTAAATCGATAAAGCCTTTTAGCATGCCCTTCAAAGGCCGATCCTGAATGCTCGGCGCGGACCTTGAAACCGCATCGTGTTCTCGTGCAATACGGTCTAATTGCAGCGCATTCATGCCATTGACCGGCATAAAAAACTCCAGTTCTTTGCGGCAAGACGAGACTGGAAGATCGCCAAGGCTTACCCCTGAAATCACTTCAGTATTCACAATGTCACCCAACCAATCACTCAATACAGAGCGCCACTCACCAAACCCTTGGCGCTCATAAAACGCCTCCATATTGGTTTGATAACTCAACTTTAGTAAGTCTCTAAAACTGGGGTCATGGACCACCTCTTGAATGCCTTTGCCTTCAAGTGTGTCATGCAAAAATGTCCCAGGCTTAGCACCTCGCGGAAAACTAAAACGGTTCTGCTCTGGCTCTAATGAGGCATCTACAAGCGGAGCAACGTCTTCTAATTCATCATCAAATGGATCTTGAAGTCGCGTCATTTCATCTAAGCCAGGCAAGCTTTCATCGTTTTTCTCAGTGGCTTCCACCACCAAAGAAGAATAACTGCCCACCCACCAATCGCGCTCTATACGGCCGCTAAAACGCCGCGCTTGAGGTTCACTAAGACGCGTCTCAAGCATTTTAAAACGTGGCAATTCTGGCGCGTCACTGGGCAGATCCACCAAACTCATTTTACCGTCTGGATGACGGCTCACTAAGCGCCCAATAGTCGGCACTAGTCCCCCTGCCTCAAGTGGCTCACCTTCACATAACAAGGCGCCAACACCACTCAAATGCACATCACAAATCGCCTCTCGGGATTTAGTCGCGCCCTTACCCACCTCCATACAACCAATAAAACAGGCCTCTTTTGAACGTGTTAGCGCTACGTACGCCAAGCGAATTTCTGCGGCGTAAAGCTCTTCTTTATGGCGCTCAGACTCGTCTTCGTCTGGGTCGATGGAAATCCACAACTGCTGTTGATCATCATGATAAAGCGCAGACTTGCCTCTATCTTGAAACGGCGTTAAAGCGAACGGCAAATACACAATCGGATACTCCAGCCCCTTACTTTTGTGAATCGTGACGATCCGCACCAGTTCGGCGTCGGTTTCTAAGCGGATTTTTTGTTCGTCACTGTCACCATTGGGATTCTGAATCGCCAAGCGCAAATAACGCAATACGCCTTCTTTGGAGTCCAGCTCTAGGGATTTCTGCTGGAGTTTTTCAGTCAGATGCAAAAAGTCGGTGAGCTTTCGCTCGCCGCCAATTTGACGCAACATATGCGTGGCAAGATCCACATCGGTCATAAACTCGCGCAGCATGGGGAGCAAACCTTGGTTTTCCCATAACTCTAAATACCCTTGGAAAGACTGCACCCATTTTTCGTACACGACATCATCGTGATTCAGCGTATCCAGCTCTTCTAATGACCATTCTACCAAGCTGGTTGCCAGCGCTGAGCGCATTTTACTTTCTTGGGCGTTGGACAAAATCGCCGTCAGAACAATCAATAACTCGCGCGCTTCGACGGTTTCAAATACCGAGCCTTTATCGCTCAAATAAACACTGGGAATACCCCGTTGGCGCAAGGCGTCTTTCAGGGCATTGGCTTGACTAAAGTTAGTCACCAGCAAGGCCACGTCTTTCGGTCGCACGCCTCGCTCACCAATTAACGCAGCTTGGGTTTGCCCTTCTAGCAAGATGGCGTGTAAATGCGCGGCACAGGCGTCCGCCATGGTGGCGCGATATTGCGCACTCGAAATCGGCTCATCACTTTGCTGATACAAAAACTGCAACGCAGGTTGGCTCACACCATGACGAGAGAATTGCCCTGCCACACCACGATCTTCTACTTCGACAAACGGAATGCCCGCCACACGAAAAGGCGCGTCATGGGTGGTAAATAAGGCATTTACTGACTGGATCATCGCCGCCGAAGAGCGGTAATTAGTCGCCAAGGAATAGACGCTATCAACACGCTGCTTAGCCGACAAATAGGTATAAATATCCGCGCCACGAAACGCATAGATGGCTTGCTTTGGGTCACCGATCATAATCAGGCCCAAGGTATTTTGTTGCGTGTCCGCTGGCTTATATATCGTGGAGAAAATGCGATATTGAACCGCATCCGTGTCTTGGAATTCGTCGATCAAGGCAATCGGATACAAATGACGAATACGCTCCGCCAGATTACCCGCTTCGTCTTGCCCTAATGCCACGTCCAACGACGTTAGCAAATCCGTAAAGGTCAGTGACTGCGTGCTGCGTTTCCATTGTGCCATGCGCTCTTGGGTTTTGACCCAAAGTTGCTGCAATAAGACCGCTTTTAAACGCCCGGCTTCAGGAAAAGACTCTCTTAGCGCTTGTACCGAGGCAAAAAACGGATGCGCTGGCAGTTCGCCATTTTTACTCAAACGCGTGGCGTGTTCACTGGTGTCGAATTTCTCAAGGCTTTTGTCCAATTCAAAACGCGTCGAATGAGCCCATTGGGTCATCGCCTGTATGTCTTTGGATGGGTCTTTGCGCCAGAAAGTGCGTTTAATGCCGCTTTGTTCTAATGCGTCAATAATGTCTTGGGATTGCTCAAGCCATGCCGCTCTCACCTTTTCAATCGCTTGCTGAGACTCGGCTAAGGCGTTTTCCCAGTCGTAATTCGGCGATACTAACTTGGCGTCTGGCTGATTCTGCAACAGAGACAAATCTTTTTGTAAGGCATCAGGAGAAGACCAAATAGGCTTAATCAGCGCCGCTTTGCTGTCGTCTAATGGATAAAACTCACTGCGCCAAACGTCTTTTACCGCCATCGATAAGGGGGCTTGTTCGTCGGTTTCTATGGTTTGCTGGAACAACATGCGGCTTTCGAACGCATTCTGGCTCAGCATCCGCTGACAAAAACCATGAATGGTAAAGACCGCGGCCTCGTCCATTTGTTTTTCCGCGTAGAGGAGCTTTTCAATCGCGTCAGACTGCTGGTTGTCATTCATGCCAGCCAACCAGTCTTTTAGAAATACGTCGTTTGTTTCCCCCATCATCAAGGCTTTACGCGCCACTCGGATACGACCACGAATACGTGCTTTTAGCTCCGCTGTGGCAGCCTCGGTAAAGGTCACCACTAGGATTTGATCTACCGTTAGTGGTTTGTCTAAATCGCCTGCCTGTCCGGTTGGCACTAACAAACGCAAATATAAGTTGGCAATGGTGTAGGTTTTTCCGGTGCCCGCACTGGCTTCAATTAAGCGCTTGCCGAAAAGCGGAAAGGTCAAGGCGTCCAGTAATTGTACCGACTGATTAGCCACTATTGAGGTGTCAGCAGAATTGTCTGCTTGCGTCATGTCACTCATTCAAACAACTCCAAATGGCGGTGCATCGGTAGCCAAATCGTTTCACATAACTGAGTAAAGCGTTCGCGTTGCTCAACCAAAGAAGGGAAATAACGCTGCCAATAAGCGTCTTCCACTTCGCTATTACTAAACGCACTGCTGCTGTCTTGGTAGATTTTAATCGCTTGCTGCCAAGCCGCCTCTTCGTCTTCGGCGGTTTTCGAAGCGCAATAGCTTTTACACCAAGCATCCGCACTTTTTGATGGCAAAGGGATAGGTTCACACAAACCTTGCTGCAACAGGCTGATGATTTGCGCAAGGTGCGTTTTCGCTTCATCGGGCGCCACTATAATAAAGCCATGCTGGGTGACTTTGCCGTTTTTCGCTAAGTTCACCAGATGGTGCTGCTTTGGCGTGCCTTGCGCGCACAGAGCCAGATGCTCGACCCAGGTTTGCATTTTTTGATGGGCAGAAAGATCGCCAATACGATACGACAAACGCGTCGTTGCTGTGTCTAATGTGAGCCAGCCCTGCAAAGCGATCGAGCCGATAGTCAGGTTCACTTCCAATGGCGCACACGACTCAAGCGCGTAGCCTTGTAGCACCTCAATCAGCTGCCGACATTGGTCTTGATATTGCTGTAACGAGAGCCGACCAAAAGCGCCATAGGGCAATACCCCCATCAAAGGCAGTCGTTTAAAAAAGGTCTCATCATCACCTTGTAACAGCGCTTCCAGCATGTCTGCTCGCAATAAATAACCAGACAAGCCTTCTAGGGTAAATGGCTCATCTTCAAACTCTTCCTCTTCGCGCAAACTCAAAAATGCTTTTAACCGACGCTGAGTAAAGTAGCGCGCCGGATTGCCCATAAAGCGCGACAACTCGTCGAGTGGCAACTCAGTTCGAGTACTTTCTTGGGCCGCTAATGGCGACATTAACGGCGCCTCTAGGTCTATCTGAGAGGCGATCAAAGCAGGCAGCCATTGCTCACTATAACTGTATAAGCGCGTGTCTTGCTGATAGTAGCGTTCGTTAAAAGGCTGCAACGGATGCTCAATGATGAGCTTTTCTAAAAACGCTTGTTGCGCCGCTTCAGGCACTAGACTCTCATCGCCAATAAACACACAACTTTGCGCCATGTATTCAAGCAGTTCACTGACCAAAATAGAGGGGTTTTTCTCGCTGTTATCACGAATACTTTTGCCCACATAGCTCAGATAAAAGCATTCACGCGCCGACATTAAGGCTTCTAGAAACAGGTATTTGTCATCTTCACGACGGCTTCGGTCACCACTGCGGTAGTTACCCACCATCAAATCGAAGCCCATTGGCGCGACACTTCTTGGGTAATCCCCTTCGTTCAAGCCCAGCACACAAATGGCTTTAAACGGCACCGAACGCATCGGCATTAGAGTACAAAAATTGATTCTTCCAGCTAGAAAACGCTGCCCACCTTGGGCTTCTTGCAACATAGGCGTGAGCAACTGACGTATTACTTGCTGCTCTAATTTGTCATCAAAATGGGCGTGTTGCCATTGCAAGGTTAAGGTGTCTAACTGCTTAGTCAACAAAGCAGGAAAGCTGTCGTCTTCATCGACCAAAAAGAATTGCTCATTTAATGAGTAAAGCGTCTCGACCCATTCTTTCGGCGTGAGCGATGCTTGCAAACCTTGTTGTGCTTGATTAATCGCCGATAAAAACTCCGCTAACTTACCAGCCACCGCGGCTTCTAAACCTTCCACATCGCCATAGCTTAAGGTGTTTTCCCAAATATGATCGTGGCCCATGGCGTAACCTAACAACATACGACGCACGCCATTGAGCCAAGTGTGGGACTCTTGACTAGGTAACGAATGATGCTCCGCCGTGTGGGCGTCTAACCCCCAGCGAATACCCACTTCGGCCGACCATTGTCGAATGCGCTCTAGCTCTGCGGCGGTCAGTTCAAACTTCGCTAATACCGCAGGCACTTCCAATACACTGATCAATTCCGATAAGGTAAAACGGCTCTCGCCTAACCCCAACAGATACAAATAAGCATCCACAATCGGATTTTCCATGCCGCCAGACTGATCTATTAAGGCGAACGGAATTCTCTTACGGCCTTGTGCTTGGCCACTGCCTTTACCACCAAAAACCGCCTTAACAAACGGACTGTAAGTGTTTACATCGGGCAACATCACGATGATGTCTTTCGGCGTTAAGCTAGGGTCACGCTCAAACATATCCAACAGCTGATCGTGCAACACCTCAACCTCTCGCAGCGGGCTGTGGCACAAATGCACCCGCACACTATGATCGTCGATGGCAATCGGATGGCGGTATTCAGCACTCTGAATGTCAGGGTTTCGCTCTTCCGCCGAGCCATGATTTTCTAACGTGAGCACATCTTGCTGAACCCATTGCAACAAACCATAATTTGACTCGTTGTGGTAATCCTCAAACACTTCCAGCTCGCCATCGGCCATTTCTTGTAGCTGTGCAATGTAGTCGCGACCTAATCGCCCCCAGCTCGCCAACAATGGATTCGCATCCAAATGCAAGGTCTCCATGCTAAGACCCGGCTTTAATGTCTGGCGCTTGATGATTCGCCCTAGGTAATGTTTGTCGACCACATCCCCCCAATAAAAACGGCAGGGATTCTGCAAAAATAAATGCATTTCGATCCAACCAGACGACGCCAGCACTCGCAGGGATTCCAGCGTATTGGGCGGCAATGAAGACACCCCAAAAATAAAGATCCGCTCTGGCATTCCTACCGGACGAGTTTGTGACTTGGTGGCATCGGCCAACGCTTCAATCAAGTTGCCACGATGGTAAAGAGACTCACCCTGTTGGCTAATGTCCGCCACCAAATCCTGCCATAAAATAGCTTGCCAAGGCTGCTGCTCAAATAAAGCGGTTAGCTTTTCATCGTCGCTACCGCCACTTTCCCACGCCTTGATCCAATCAGGACGATAGACCAAATATTGGTCATAAATATCAGCAATGCTGCTGCACAACTGGAAGCGACGCACTTGACTGTCGTCGTCTTGCAAATACCAGCTTAACGACTGAAACGCCTCTTCCGACAAGCGTGCATCGAGTAAGCGCATCAAACGCCAGACCAGAAAGGGCTTGTTGAATTCACTTTGCCCCGGAATGTCCGATAAGGTTTGCGCGAAGCTGTGCCAAACAAAAGTAGAAGGAAGTGGAAAAGTTAACCCAGCAGCAATGCTATGAGATTGCGCAATCGACATTTTCAGCCACTGCGCCATGCCAGGGTTTTGCACAAGAATGTGTTCGTCTTCGAACGGGTTTTGCGGCGGAGAAAGCGCCAATATTTTTGCCAGCAAAACCGCCAAATCTTCAAGACGGTTGCCTGTGTAAAGCTGAAACATGCACGGATCCTTGTTGTCGGCAATGGAAGTAAGAAAAAGCAGACAGCGTTAAGACTAACCTTCGAGGCATCAAAAAAGAAGGCTATATTAGTTTAGTTTCGAAGTGATTTTAAAATGATGGTGGAGCTATGCGGGATCGAACCGCAGACCTCTTGCATGCCATGCAAGCGCTCTCCCAGCTGAGCTATAGCCCCAGATGACGTTGGCGTGTTTATTCAATAATAAAGCAAGCCGTCACTGGACAGAAAAGTCCTGAGATTGTTTTGTGGTGGAGCTATGCGGGATCGAACCGCAGACCTCTTGCATGCCATGCAAGCGCTCTCCCAGCTGAGCTATAGCCCCACAAAACAGCACGGAATTTTATTGACGCTTTCTAAAAGTGTCAAGATTTAAATCATTGTTTTCAATCAAAACATTGCCTACCTCTATTTTATGTGGCATTAGTACTTTCGTACAATTGCCGACACTAGTTGATTTATGCTTCTATATTGTTCGTTTAACATTTAGCACATAACATCCACTCGATACGCTTAATTCAATAGGGTAAAAGAAAGGTATGGTCGATTTTCCTGATGTTTTGGACGATTTAATGATGGCTCAACAACCCATTTTTAAAAAATCTAAAGAGTTGTTTGGTTATGAACTACTTTTTCGAGGGCAAGATAGTCAAAACGCTAATGTATCAGACGGCGAAATGGCCACCAGTCAAGTACTCGTCAATCTTTGTATCGGCATTACTCAATTAGAAACCCAGTTAAGAAAACCTTTCTTTATCAACATGACAACCAATCTCATGTTGTCAGACGCCTTTTTTCCTATCGACCCAAATACCGTCTACATAGAAATTTTAGAAGGTCAGCAACTCACTCCACAGTTTATTGAAGCCGTAAAAAACTGGCGACAAGCTGGCTATCGCTTTGTTTTAGACGACTATCAATTTGATAAAGAATACGAGAGTCTTCTTCCTTGGGTTTCCATCGTTAAAATAGATGTTCTAATCACGCCCCCTCAAAACTATTCAGCAAAAATCAGAGATCTCAAAGCCAAAGGCTTGGTATTGGTTGCTGAGAAAGTCGAAGACCAAGCCATGTTTGATTATTGCCATCAACTAGGGTTCGATCTTTTCCAAGGTTACTTCCTACAAAAACCTGAAATTATCAAAGGTAAGAAAATCGACTCAGCTGCCCAAAGTGCGATTACGCTATTAAACGCACTAGAAGATAAAGACATTGGCATTGATGTCATCACAAGCATGGTTTCCCAAAACCCCACACTGTCTTTTCAACTATTACGTATTTTAAAAAGCCCAGTCAGTGGCATTCCAAGAAAAATAGAATCCATTAAAGAAGCTGTCATATTTTTAGGCTTAGTTCAGCTAAAGCGCTGGGCGTTACTAATAACACTCACATCAACATCCAAACAGCCCAAAGCTCTCTTTAAAATTCTTCTTACAAGAGCTCGTTGCTGCCAATTAATCGCAGAATCAGATAATAAAGCATTGTCTGATAGCGCCTTTATGACCGGCTTAATGTCAGGCATTGACGCCCTTTTCGCCATGGAAAAAACATTGTTATTAAATCAGATCGCTCTAAGTCAAGAGGTCATGGATGCGATCCTCAAATCAGAAGGCTCTCTTGGCAACTATTTGCAAAAGACCATATATGTGGAAAAACAGGAATGGAGCAAGATTCAGAAAATTGATCCAATAGAGAGAGTACAGCTCAATCGTCATTTTTTAGACGCTATGCTATGGGCAAACAACATAGTGAAACATTTAAATTAATTGTTTTTCGTTAATTGATTGACAGGGCTGCAAAAAAAACTAAAATACGTTTCACCTTTTTCAAGGCCAGTGTGGTGGAATTGGTAGACACGACGGATTCAAAATCCGTTGCCTTCGGGTGTGGCGGTTCGAGTCCGCCTACTGGTACCAACATAAGAAAACCTCGTTGCTAACGCTTCGAGGTTTTTTTTTGCTTTTAATTATTCAAACTCTTTTATTTAACATTCCACATCACCTCAACATTGTCATAGTGAAATAATGTACTGACGCCAAAGAAAGCATCACTCTTTCTCATAAATATTAGCTCAATAGGAAAGTAGATAAATATTTATTAGAATACGAGTATGAAAAAACCTAAGATGTGCGTAAGCTAGCATAAAAGCGAGGCAAAGATCGAAAAGTCACTGCTTAGTCACCATAAGAAGTCTAGATAAAGTATCAGTGTCATAGTCTGTTAAGATCAGCATAAGCGATGAGCCAAGTGGAATACATCGACCCATACAGACACGACACAAGAGAGATAAAAAGAGTTAATAATAAAAACGACTAAGTATAAAGCAAGCTTTGAAGGTCTATAACTTGAACCATTGAGTGCATTTATACAAAATTATCAAATTTAAACAGGTAGGAATACATAGTGGCATCAAATAACAATGAGTCGAATAACTTTTCAAGCAACCTCAAGACTCTTTGTAGTTACTACAAATCTATTTCAGACGTTTGTCGTAAAACCAACATAAACAGACAGCAATTCAATCGCTATCTTAATGGGAACACCTTCCCTTCCTATAGCAATCTGAAAACGATATGTGATTTTTTTGGTGTTGACCAAGAAGAGATCATTAAAGACCCTATCGAATTTAAAAAAATCATAAGCCCAGTAACAGAAAGTAAAAAAATAGACGACATACCAGAAGGTATCTTTGCCTATATAGACATTCTAAAAAACGCATCAAAACATGGACTTGATAGATACTGCGGCTATTACTACCGATATATTTTGTCAGGGAGCTTCCCTGGAAACATAGTAAAATCTTTAATTAAAATATACCAAAAAGATGGTTTTTTTTACTATTGGCATGTGGAAAATCTAACCTCTAAATCACCCGTTATAAAGAAGTCTTCTAGATTTAGATATGATGGTGTGGTTTTTATGGTATCTGAAAGAATCTACATGATTGAACTTGAATCAAAACTCAAGTCCACTATTTCAGAAACAATAATGATGCCTAGCTATCAACATGGGAATAAAAACATATCAGGAATAACGTGTTACTCCACTTCGGACATATCACATCAACCTGTTTCTTCTCGCGTTTTGCATGAGTACTTAGGTGACAAGATAAATATTCGCCAGAAACTTAATGAATGTGACTTGTTCCCAACTGACAGTAGCGCTATCTCGGATGATATAAAAGAGGCTATTTTCACTCCTCCTCTCTCTCCTACCGACATTTTATTAACAAACTAACGTTATTTTTTATCCTCCATAGACAAAAAAATTAAAGCTAAGGCCGACATATCGGCCTTAGCTTTTTTAATGATTAGTCATTAAGAGGTCTAGCAATCGTTAGATCACGTAGGTAATCATAAAAAGTGTCAGGGCTATTAACACCACCGCCCACACCACTTAGATTAACGCCTGCGTAAGGTAGGCCGTAAGCAAATACGTTATGTGCATTGATCCAGCTATTACCAGAAACCATTTGCTCTGCTACACGATCACAACGTTCGCTATCAGCACTCCAAACGCTGTTCGCCAATCCGTATTGCAAGTTATTCACTTCTTCGATGACTTTATCTTCATCAGAGAATTTAACAAGGTAAGCGGTAGGACCAAAAATTTCTTCTCGGTAACAGACATTATCCGTGTCGCCTTCCATCAAGCAAGGTGACACAAAGTAACCTTCTTGCAAATCAGGAGATTCTACTTTGCCACCGGCAAAAACAAGATTCGCGCCATCAGCCACACCTTTGTTGTAGTAGCCTAATATGCTCTCTTCTTGAGCTTTACTAACCACTGGCCCCATGTCAGTTTCTAAATCTAGACCTGAGCCAATTTTAATGTTTTCTAAAATAGATACTGCTTTTGCCTTAAATGCATCATAGATGTCAGCGTGAACAAACCAGCGCGTTGCTGTACAACATGTTTGCCCCGTATTTTTAATAATGGCATCAACCAAGCCTGATACCGTTTTATCAAGGTCACAGTCTTCAAATACAACTGCCGCACCTTTACCACCCAGTTCAGATTTACAAGGAATAGGACGGCTTGCACACTTCTCAGCAACCATAATTCCTACTTGGGTTGAACCAGTAAAGGACATACGCTGAACCAATGGATGCTCAACAATTTTACTGCCTACATTTCCGCCGCTACCAGTAACAATATTGATAACGCCATCTGGAACACCGGCTTTTTTAGCCAGATGCGCAACGTATAAACTTGATAGCGGAGTCACGATTGAAGGTTTCACAACCGCAGTATTACCCGCTGCGATAGCTGGCATAACATTCCACATAAACAAAAGAATTGGAAAGTTCCATGGGAAAATAAAACCACAAACGCCATACGCAGAACGATGAATTCGAGCGTCCATATTAGGAATGGCTAATTGTTTATCGTATTCTGCGTTTAACGCTAAATCGGCAAAATAACGTGCACATTCAATACCAGAAACAACATCACCTTTAGCCACTTTTTCTAACGGCTTACCGACATCTAGCGATTCTATTTCAGCAATATTCTGAGCTTCAGATTCAAGAAGATCAGCAAAGCGATGCATAATGACAGAACGCTCACTAGGGGTCATTTTTCCCCATACTTTAGTCGCGTCAAATGCAGCTTGCACAGCAACATCTACGTCATCGCCTGAACCATACGCGATATCAGCAATGGCTTCGCCCGTCACTGGGTTTGTTACAGATCCTCTTTTCCCATCAATGCTAGGATGAGATTGGCCATTCACAAAATGCTGTAATGGGCTTTTCAAAAATTCTTTTACCGTGGCGCTTAATTCAATATTCATGCAACTACCTTCTCGTAATTAATTATTATTGGTTCTGGTTCGAGGCTTTATTATCAAAAAAACAAAAAATGTTTTCTAACCGTTTCTTTTATTACCCATGTGGTTTGAGACCCAGCAGAAATAGTGACAAAATCGCCTGCTTTGACTGTATAGGTATCACCGTCTTTAAGTTCTATTTCAGCAACACCCTGTAAGAAATAGAAGCTTTCATTCTTATCGTAGTAATGAGAATAAGTAATAGGTTCTTTTTCCCATATCTCCCAAGCTTTAACTTCTTCTAACTGCAAAACGGTTGGCTCTTCTATTTTAATCATTATTAAATCCCATAACCTAAAAACTAAAAGTTGAAATAATCTACTAATGTAAACTTCATCCTGTATCTATAAATAATAATGAGCTAATTTTGTTTATTCAATATCACAACATTACTCATTCTTACCCTTAACTGCTTAAACTAGCATAATCAAAGAATTGTAATTAATTGAATAAGTTTATTACTAATTACTCAATACAGTCGAAGCAACTCGTTTTCTATTGGCAACTGACTTAATAAGAAATACATAAGATATTTTCCTGACTCAAACAGACAAAGCTGATGCGGTAGGCTCGCTTAGCGCCCTTGATTGAATCCCTTATCCAAAGTAAACACCTAACAAAGAGAAACCTTGAAACACATTCAACACAAAAAAAATAGAACGATCTTTGGATCTTGAATTCGGGAGTATATTGATGCTAGAGATGAAAGTAGAGCTGGCACATAACCTCAGCACAGCATCAGAAATCCGTATGATATAAATACCAAAAATTAAGTATAACTATTAATATGGCCTGCAATAAAAGTAGACTATATCAACGAATATCACCTGCTAGAATAGTTAGAAGCGCCTATTAAAAACTCAGAGATATTGATAATCGAAGACAGAAAAGCAGAGGAGTTGATCGGAGGGAATTTCGTTTTACTGGGAGGCGATCAAAACGATTTGAAATTAAGGCCGAAATATCGACCTTAACTTCCTTAATAATTAGCTATTAAGCGGTCTAGCAATCGTTAGATCGCGCAAGTAATCATAAAAGGTCTCAGGGCTATTAACACCACCGCCCACACCACTTAGATTAACGCCTGCGTAAGGTAGGCCGTAAGCAAATACGTTATGTGCATTGATCCAGCTATTACCAGAAACCATTTGCTCTGCTACACGATCACAGCGTTCGCTATCTGCACTCCAAACGCTGTTCGCCAATCCGTATTGTAAGTTGTTCACTTCTTCGATGACTTTATCTTCATCAGAAAATTTAACAAGGTAAGCAGTAGGACCAAAGATCTCTTCACGGTAACAGACATTATCCGTGTCGCCTTCCATCAAGCAAGGTGACACAAAGTAACCGTCCTTCAAATCAGGAGATTCTACTTTGCCACCGGCAAAAACAAGATTCGCGCCATCAGCCACGCCCTTATTGTAGTAACTCAAGATACGCTCTTCTTGAATTTTACTAACAAGCGGACCCATTTCAGTCTCTAAATCAAGACCTGAGCCGATTTTAATGTTTTCTAGAATAGAAACGGCTTTTGCTTTAAAAGCGTCATAGATGTCAGCGTGAACAAACCAGCGTGTTGCTGTACAGCATGTTTGCCCCGTATTTTTAGTAATCGCATCAACCAAACCTGATACCGTTTTATCTAGGTCACAGTCTTCAAATACGACCGCTGCACCTTTACCACCCAGCTCAGATTTACAAGGTATAGGACGACTTGCACATTTTTCAGCGACCATGATTCCGATTTGAGTTGAGCCGGTAAAAGACATGCGCTGAACCAATGGATGCTCAACAATTTTACTGCCCACATTTACACCATCACCAATAATAATATTGATAACACCGTCTGGAATACCGGCTTTTTTAGCCAGATGCGCAACGTATAAGCTTGATAGTGGCGTAACTTCAGAAGGCTTCACGACCGCAGTATTACCTGCTGCGATAGCTGGCATGACATTCCACATAAACAAAAGAATTGGAAAGTTCCATGGGAAAATAAAACCACAAACGCCATACGCAGAACGATGAATTCGAGCGTCCATATTAGGAATGGCTAATTGTGTATCGTATTCAGCATTTAATGCTAAATCGGCAAAATAACGTGCGCACTCAATACCAGAAAGAATATCGCCTTTAGCTACTTTCTCTAATGGTTTACCAACATCTAATGATTCTATTTCAGCAATATTCTGAACTTCAGATTCAAGAAGATCAGCAAAACGATGCATAATGGCAGAACGCTCACTAGGGATCATTTTTCCCCATACTTTAGTCGCGTCAAATGCCGCTTGCGCTGCGGCATCTACGTCTTCGCTTGAACCATAAGCAATATCAACAATAGTTTCACCTGTCACTGGGTTTGTAACAACCCCCATCTTCCCATTAATACTAGGATGAGATTGACCATTTACAAAATGCTGCAATGGGCTATTCAAAAATTCTTTTACAGTGACATTTAATTCGGTATTCATAGAGCTACCCTATCGAAAATAGTTACTATTGGTTCAAGCGTATATCTTAAAAAAACAAAAAGTGTTTTCTTACCGTTTCTTTGATGACCCAATTGGTTTGATCACCAGCATCAATTGTAACAAAATCGCCTGCTTTTACTGTGTAGGTATCACCACCTTTAAGCTCTATTTCAGCAACACCTTGTAGGAAATAGAAACTTTCATTCTTATCGTAGTAATGAGAATACGAAATAGGTTCTTTTTCCCATATTTCCCAAGATTGAGCTTTTTCTAACTGTAATGGTGTTGGCTTTTCAATTTTAATCATTATTAACTTCCATAAATTTCAAGATGAAATAATCTACTAACGTAAACTGTATTTTGTCACCATAAATAATAATGGGCTAAAATTCTTTATTCAATATCACCACATTACTCGACCTTACCCTTGGCCGCTTAAACTAGCGTAAATAAAAACTATGGATTGATTCGCAAAGCACTATATTTAATACCTCAGCTCTATCAATCTGAAGAAACAACAAGATGAATAAAAAGAATCCGTACAGCAGGAAGCGACGAACATAAATAAAGCTAGGAAGCGAAGGAAGGTTTTAACCATAGGAACTTAAAAAGCACGATTATCAGCACTTGATCAAGGAATCGGCAAAGGAAGGAGCCAACTCACCTAGCAATAGATGAGCACAGCAAGACTAGAAAAGACGATACATTAGCTCAATATTTAACGCGTAGAAAGCGTATTAGAAAGATCATCAAGCCTAAACGCAAGATAGAAACGGACAAGGCTATTCCAATTGCTCAATTCAAATCCAAGAATACCTTCAATTTTATCAAGTCTATAACGCAGCGTGTTCCGATGAATATGCAACGCCTTGGCGCTTAACCCAAAATCGGTGTTTTGCTCAAAGTAAGTAATCAGTGTTTTTCGTAACACACCATTTTTATCGCCTACTATAAGCTTCTGATATTCACTTATCAGTTGCTCACCTTCCCAGGTAGGCTGAACCTGCTTTAAAATCATATCTAAGACTAAATCTCTAGGAAAATACACCTGTTGATCAGGTCGACAAACTCGCCCTGTGTCTAATGTTTTTAATGCACTACGATAAGATTTAGACAACCCTTCGAGAGATGGGAAATACTGCCCCTGACCGACTTTAAAGTTCAAATGATTTTGCTTTTTTAATGATGAACACAATTCAAATAATTGCTGGCGAGTCCTATCTTCATTCCAAACGCCATCTTGAATGGAAATAGTTGGCAACACCACTAACTGTGTTGGCTCTGATATAACTGCCAAACTATCAGGATCACAGCTATCCAATAAACGCAGGATATACTGCATTTTTTCCAATGGTAATTCACCACCATCTTCCGCCATTATTTTAATGACCACGGCAATTCTTGGAACGGTAAGATCAATACCTAATCGCTCTATTCGATCGTCAAACATGGAGTCACGTTCAAACTCACCTTGAATTAAACGACCAATCACCCCTTCTCTTTGTCTCTTATCCCATTGAACCTGAGCGGTTAGCCCCGCCTGCTCAACCATTAATTCCGCAGTCATGACCACAAGATCTGCGTATTTTCTAACTTTATCAGGGTCTCCAGTAATACCAGCCACACCCACTGTCTCACCATTACAGACAATAGGTAAATTGATGCCACCTTGAACGCCCGAAAGCAAACTAGCCTCTTTAGCGCTAAACCCCACCTCTGAATGACTGCTCAGCACATGTAACGCACCTTCGTGTAAGCTACCAATGCGCAGAGGATCTCCAGATCCGACAATAACCCCCAAATGATTCATGACATTGACGTTATGACCAATAATCTTCATAGCCCTATCTACTATTTTCTGAGCGGCCTGCTGATCAATAAACATATAATATCGCCTTCAATGAAACGGGGTCATAACGTGGTGGATACGGTAACCTTTACTCAACTTTAAATACTGACATGCAAGCCTCATATTCGATACAAACATAAGGCCTGACACAATAAAAATTAAGTAAAACGCTTTTCAAATGCATCTAAAATTTCAAAAGTAGGAACCGCCAATTTAACAGCAATATCGCTAAAATGACGAAGCGGTGCATTACGGTAATTTGTAACAGGTATTTGAAGATCGTCAGCGGACTTACCTAAAATTCTTTCCGCCATAATACGACCCATCACAGTCCCCATTGCAACACCACGACCATTGTACCCAAGCCCTGCAAGAATACCTGGCTGAGGCTCATGTAAATGAGGAAGTACATCTGGCGTATGCGCAATTTGCCCACCCCACTGATGAGTTAACTCAATGCCTTTAAGCTGAGGGAATGTTTCAGCAAGACCTTCATACAAACGTTTTACATCACTGGGTCTTTTGCAATCAGCCGTAACACCCAAGGTTCCAAATACAACACGGTTATCTTTGATTTTACGACCATAATAGATAACACGGCGAGTATCTGCGTAAGTATGACCTTCAGGTAAAATTTGGTCATACACATCTTGAGGCAAAGAAGCTGTCGCGGACTGTAAACTAACAAGAGGCACTATTGTTTTTTGCAACCCAGGTAAAACATCATCAGTATAGCCGTTGGTACAAAACACGACCCACTCAGTGTCTACACTACCGTGGTCTGTTTTCACAAACCATCTACTGCCTTTTTTCTGGATTGAACCTACCGGCGAATAACTGAAAACGCGCGCACCTAGAGATGTGGCTGCAGCACATAAGCCTCTTGTATAAGACAGCGGCTGAACCGAACCACCTTTAGGAGTCAACGTAGCTGTGCCATAGGTTTTTGTTCCCATTAAGCGATGTAATTCAGCACCTTCGACATAGCTAATATCAAGACCCACTTTTTGCCAAGCCGTTGACATAGATTCCAACTGCTTAACTGCACGATTACAATGCGCGACTCGAAGCCAGCCGTTTTGTTCAGCATCACATTCAATGTTATGTTTTTTTATTAAAGCGAAGACTTCATCCGCTGAATTAACGTATGCATCAACAACACCCATACCCGCTCGTTGACCTAAATGAGCGCAAATTTTCTCAGGCGTGTCGTGGGCTAATGGATTAACCTGTCCACCAGTTCTTCCCGAAGCTCCCCAACCTGGCTCTTTTGATTCAAGAACAACCACATTCAAACCTTTCTCAGAAAGCTCCAAAGCCGTTCTTAATCCTGTAATGCCCGCTCCTACAATAACAACATCTGCACGAGTATTTTCACTTAGTTTATTTAGGGGTGACGCAGCAATCGCAGTATCAGCCCATAGCGATGGATGCAGCTTCTGATGATTCATTTTTTACTCCTCTTTTTGTTATCAACAGAATAGTTAATTATGTAGTAGCAAAACAATTTGATGAAATTATTCGCTCTTAGTCATTTGCGCGTCACTT
The DNA here is from genome assembly GCF_038155025.1 of Marinomonas sp. TI.3.20. NCBI lineage: Bacteria > Pseudomonadati > Pseudomonadota > Gammaproteobacteria > Oceanospirillales > Oceanospirillaceae > Marinomonas > Marinomonas sp. TI.3.20. The sequence goes on from NZ_JBAKAS010000025.1 coordinate 33,008, forward strand.
TCTAAGCTAGTTAGTAAAAAAGAGCATAAAAAATGAATAATACGGACTCTATTACAGTGATTTTTGTCACTTCTATTCATGAAATACACTAAGAAAGTTGAGCGAAAGGCACTACAACTCACCTTTAGACCATAGCAATAGCTAAAAAAACAACGAGAAGATATAGACACTAAACATGACTTCTAGAGCCTGCAGCGGTTTGAAATGTAGATAGATAAGCAAGATGAAAGGCAGGAAACCTAACATAAAAAAAGCCCCGTTTAAATAATAACGAGGCTAATGTAGATCAACGCAGATTAACGCAGATTAACGCGTAGTCATAAGAGTCGTAAGCTAAGCTTTAAAGCTCCGGCAAAGGCACTATCAACATTGGGATATGTGAGTGGCTTAACACATTCTTAGCAACACTACCCAAGAAGGTTTGA
>NZ_JBAKAS010000026.1:0-31995 GCF_038155025.1 Marinomonas sp. TI.3.20
AAATCTGCCACCGAACGCGACCCAAAAGGCCAATAGTGGCAAAAATTCCAGTGGTGTAGACGAGGTTGGTGGAAAATCTGCCACCGAACGCGATCAGAGCCCCCTATAGTGGCAAAAATTCCAGTGGTGTAGACGAGGTTGGTGGAAAATCTGCCACCGAACGCGACCAAAGCCCCCTATAGTGGCAAAAATTCCAGTGGCGTAGATGAGGTTAGTGGAAAATCTGCCACTGAACGTGACCAAAGCCCCCTATAGTGGCAAAAATTCCAGTGGTGTAGACGAGGTTGGTGGAAAATCTGCCACCGAACGCGATCAGAGCCCCCTATAGTGGCAAAAATTCCAGTGGCGTAGATGAGGTTAGTGGAAAATCTGCCACCGAACGCGACCCAAAGGCCAATAGTGGCAAAAATTCCAGTGGTGTAGACGAGGTTGGTGGAAAATCTGCCACTATTGCTGCGCTCCAGGTATAATTTTTTAGCTGTTTAATTACAGTTATTTGATATGGCGGACAATAAGCAAAAAACTTGTTTCGAAAACTCATTTAATAGAGAGACGGCAATAGTAACTAAGAGAAACGAGCTGTTAGCTGGCCATGCTGTTATGCCTATCAACGAGACGAGACTGTTTCACGCCGCCCTGGCCATGATAGATTCACGGAATAATAATGTGGTCCGATTACAATAACTCAGTCTCAATTGGCATATGCGTTGAAAACAGTCGTTTCGAATTGATAAACCCGTCTAACGGGAGCCCAGGAATACTGCAAGAATTGCAGACTCGCTATGTAAAATCTCCGGCGATTTTCAACACAAGAGCGATTTCAATTAACAAGCGGCGTGCGGTCTTACATGGCAATGATGCTGTTGTTTTAGTGCAAGGTAATAATCAAGAAAGGCTTCTGGTGGACAACCAAAACCGTGCTCTCGTGGGTGCAACACAATGCGACTGATTCAGGCTCGCTTAATCTAAGAAAAAGCCAATCTTTAGGCCTTATTATTGGTAGTTAAGAAGTCATCCCCGAATACCCCTTGTCGTTTTACTTGCCGATCAATATCTCGCAGGGCTCGTCCTAAGAAGCCTTTGACTTGCTTAATCGCTTTAGACTAAAAATTTTTTCGCTCTCCCCCCCCCTTCATACGAAGCTCTGCGTCAGTAATATAGCCGCTGTTAGCTTAATCAAAACTTTTTGAAGAAATAGAACAAGCAAAATCCTTTCTGATAAAGGACAAACATAAACCACGCGACTTTAATTAAGGAAAACAAATGTCTGACTATGATGAATACGAATACTCTCAAGATGAACTAGACAACCACTCAAACCAAATGAACCCAAATAACGATGCCTACTGGCAGAGTCGAGGTGATGACGAACGCCCAGAAGATTGGGATGAATAACTCCCTGCTGCGCTCCCATTAGCGCAATGAATGAGATAGGCGGCTACATTGTTGTTGTCGCCTTTTTTCTCCCTCCCAATACTTTAAATAATTCTCCGGTGTGTACATTTTCTCAATTAGTACCCGATCGGCCTCATTCGCAGCGCTCCACATTTTGTCTATCGACAAACATATATGCCCTAAAATCATTAGTGGATAATAGTCATAAGGTTTGAACTGAAGGCAAAAAGCCATAAACGATTTATCGCTGGGACGAGCCTTTCCTTTCCTCCACTCTTTTAATCGCTCTAACTGCGCTTCTTGTTTGGTCCGACCGGAGCTTCCCCCTTTAAAGGCTGTGGGGATACGAGTCGCCATGGCTTGATAGGATTTGCCACTATTACGCTTCAAAAGCTCTATGAATCTACCAAAATAACAAGGAGAATTTTGCCTTAGAATCTCTGTTAGAAAGCCGCCATCCTTTGTTATCGCTGCTGCATCTGCTCCAAGCTCAAAATTACGAATGTTACTGGCTATCAGATCCAGCGTAGCAAATAAGGATAGCGTGAAGTCCTGTTTACTCAAATAAAGCGCATACAATTCCTCAGTGCTTATCTCATTCTCTCGCCCCTGAGCGTACTTTGTCATTCCGCTCATCGTGTGGTTGACCTCTTCTTCGCTTAACCTAGTTTTATTTATAAACGTGGAGAAGAAGCTTGTTATATTCAGTCTAAACTCTTTTTCATCTAAGTCATGGTGTTGCTTAGCCCATTCGCGCATCCCCAGCGATTCTTCCCAGCGTCTTTCTATAAACGCCATAAGTGGTTGCAATAGTGAATCTACAGATGCCCTATCAAATGATTCTACAACCATGGCAGCTTTCAAGCCTTCAAACAATACACGCCAAGTATCGATAACAATTGACTGTGGTTGAATTGTGCAACTCAGCTTATCAACAACTGCAAACTCTGGATGCTGCGCCATATATTCGTCTATTATCGTCAGAACTGAGTTTGTTATCACTTTTTCGGACAAGCCCTTTTTTGCCAGGTTGTCGAGGCTACGATCAGTGATTCGGACGCCTTGATTTGATTCTTTGGCTAAAAACTTAATTCGCTGGCGAATACTCGTGGGTATGCCAAACAACGAACACACTTCATCGTACGTCTTCATAAATGGGTTGTTAATGCGTAGCGGTTTAATGACTATTTTGGGGTTCGGCATTTCGGGTTTCATTTTTCTTCAGTTATTAGGCAGTTTACATCATTTCGTATACGCGAGCGTTGTTCTAACTTGACTAACCCTTGCGCCAAAGTTTGTTAGCACAGATGAAAGACCGAGTCGCGTTGAGCTGTATTTGCGATACATGAACTAATGAAGAGGACAAAACGCAAGATCAGGCTCCATTAATTGCTAGTTTACTTTGGGCTGAACTTGAGGAAGAGCAGAAACACTCCATGCTTCAGCAAAGTTAGCATCTGTTGAAGCTGGCCCAGGTACGGCTTCATCAATCGTCATTCGCACTGGAATGTTAAATGCAGAACCAAAGCCAACAGCATCGCCTCTAGGTAAACCTGAAATTTCGCTCAATACATTTTCGTTTCCATTCTCCATAGCATGCCTTAATGCATTGAGATCTCGCTCGTTGGTTAACCTCAATGAAACCCAGTTAGAGCACATAGCTAAAACGGTTGAGGACAATTCTGATGGTCTCTGGGTGCTAACAAGTAAGGAGCAACCGAATTTACGACCTTCTTTAGCTAGTCTTTCATAGGCTTTTAGTTGGTTTGCATCCTCAGCATAAGGGTCTCTTAAGTATTGATGAGCCTCTTCCAACAACAACAGGGTTGGATAACTATTGTTTTGCCCTCGTTTGAAAAGCACTTCAGCGTACATTTCTAACAATGCACCTAAAACCAGTGGAGATAGGTCATCAGCTAGACTCTTCAAGTTGATTATGTGTACATTCCAGTCTTGTGGGCTTCCTTTAGGTTTACCAAAAATATAGTCAACTTCTTCTTCAAGCGGTTTTTGCCAAGGTACTGCCAAGTTAATTAATTGACCGCCTGAAGTATTTAATACCTCTATAAAGCGGGAGTCTTCTGACAACTGTTGAATGATTTTGATAAGCGGCAGAACATTTCCATAATTAAAAGCGTTTCTCTCCGTCTTTCCCGCATTTCGGCTAGCGGCAACGCAGCCAAACTCTGCGACTAAGTTGGCTAATCCTCGGAAAGGTGGCCAGTGTAGTTGCGGTTGCACATTCTGCTTTTGTAGGGCACTAAGCCAAGAACCTAAAAAATCTTGGTTCTGGGGGTTACAGTCATCTACAAGGGGGAAGCTTGTCATACCTGTAGCTGAGTCATACTGTTCTACAAGCATTTCAAATTGATTCAAAGGGTTTGTTTTTATATAAGGCAACGAACGTAGTGCATTTCTTAATGCTGGCAGCTGTGTTTTATCACTGGGTCGAAGCAGTTTGATTAAGCCGGCCCAACCTAGAGCTTGATAAGGTATACGATGATAGTTAACGTGCTCCTTGGAGAATAATCCATCAGACTCGACATTTTTGCCCATTCCTAACACAGTTTGTTTCACATTCATTAAACCTTCAAACGCTTGAGCATACTCTCCATTGATATCGAAGATTACTATTCTCGCACTAGGGAAGTTTTCTGCAATTTGTCTCGTTAGTAGCGCGTTAAAATTTGATTTGCCATACCCAGTACTTCCTAACACAGCTAAGTGCCTACTTAAAAGCCTGTTCATACCTGCTCTAATTTCTACGGTATGAGTTCTTGAGTCACTACCAAGCCTTAATGAGAATTTTTGTTCTTCTTCTGGTATTCCAAAAACGATGTTCAACAGTTCTTTGTCTAATGGAACCGCTTTAGCCCCTAATGGAGGTAGCATCCAATTTTCTGAAATAAAATGTAACTTATCTTTGGTTGATTTAATGTGGCCAATAGCATGACAAACTAATTGTCTTAGTGGTATGTCTGACACATTCATCGTACCAAACTTTGTAGCGTGAGCTTTTTCAGGCTCAACAAAAGACATATCTGTAACACGTGCTATAACTAGATGTCTACCAGCCTCAAAACCTATGAGATCTCCTGGTTGAGAAACGGAGTTTACACCTCCCCTATGTGAGGCAAGCTGTCCTTTGTGGCTATCCAAAAGGTTTACGCGAACTCTAGTCCCTTCAAGAGATACTACGTAGCCAATTTGGGATATATCGCTATAAATCATAACTAATTCCCTGCATTGCTTGAGCTGATATCTCTAAGGGCTTCTGCAATTACCGTCGCGGCATTGTTTTTGGGAAATAAAACAGGTTTTGGAACTAGATCAACAAAATTGTCAAAGTATGCATCAGCGCCACCAATGATAGTGACTTGGTTCAGCTTCATTTTCCTGATTTTATCAACACATTGCTGAGCTTGACTTAAACCGTTTTCAAGGTGACTGTCAGCTCTAAGCTCGGCCAACTCTGGATAACAAATGACTATATGGAGAGATGGGTTAAGTAGCGCACCAAGTATAATTCTATTAATGTGATAGTCCCCAAAACCATAACCATTCACGAATAAGACAGTTTGAGGTTTAGTTAAAAACTCACTAAATCGACGAAACATTTCACCATAAACAAAACCGATCGTATGGTGGTATTTGTTGGCTCCTGGGTAAATCAGCCGCTGGCTATCACTGAAACTACTAGTTTCTGTTAGTGGAAGAATAAAATCTTGGTAAGCCTTCGATGAAGTGCACTCTATTACTTCGCCAGCTTCATCTTGATACCAAGTTAACGAACCATGCAGCTTGTATAAGTACATGTTGTAATGCCCAAAACGGGCTTCACCTACAGCATTTATATTACGGAAGCCCAAATCGAAAGATTGGGGTTGGAAAGTTCTAGAATGTATACCTGAAAACCCATTTACTAAGTTAATCCCTGATTCTTCTGCTGACCACTCAATGGCTAAATCGTAATTGGTTGTAAAGATAGATGGGGCTGATTGACCTGGCTGCCTGTTCGAAAGAAGTTTTTCTAACAAGTTTCTGTGCTTTTCGAATTTTTCACGTTTTCCAATATGAAGATTCTGAAAATCAGCGCCAACTAACAGAGCAGCTTTCGTTACTGAGCTATACAAACCAACCAAAATACTTTGGAGCGCTGAAGAATCGTTTTGCCAAGTATCGAGCACATTTTTGTTTTTTAGTACTTCATCGATCAGAATCTCAACATTGACTGAATAATTATCGATATCTTCTTGGCTAATTAGTTTGTAAGTATCTCTCAGCAACGGTATCGCTTCTTCATTGGTTGCCTTAAAGTCCAACCAGATCTCTTTCATAACCATGCCGCCAGCGCTTTTGGATGACCCTGCTCCAAGTAATACACCTACATTTTCAAGTTGGCACAACGAGGACAAGTGGCTTTCTAAGTCTCTACGATCTATTTCACTGCCACCCTGAAAATACAATTCAGTCATATACTAGCATCCAAAAATAAAATTTGATGTGCATTGTAGCATATGTGGTCAGTAGCTAATTTGAAGTCATGTGCAGATTAACCCTCTGTGTCAGGATAGTTGTCGCCTCATTTGTTATTTTAAATAAACAGGGGGGTAAGTGTCATAAAATACGAGGGATTCGTCCTTCACAACAGCAACATCTTTAGACTCGATCAATATTTTTATCAAGATCGTTAATATCAAAACTTTTTTAGCATATTTTTCTCGTTTAGTGCTCATATCACTCCCCTAACGTGACTGTTAAGAACAATGATGCTCAACATGACAAGCCAAATAAGACTAAGGTGTTTTTAAAAAAACACTCTACTTCGAAAATGATTTCTGACCTTAATAAAATCATCAAGCATATGGTTCTCTAGCATGAACTCTTTAGCTGATTTGCTATTAAATGTCGGGTGATTAATTGGCCTTTTGAAGAAGTCATAACCATATCCATTTGGTGCACTCCAACGAATCATCTTATCAATATCCACTAGTAGCGCTAATCTATCAATAGTCTCTTGGTCCACTTGGAGACTCTTATGACTTTGTGCAGTCTCTTTCCATTGATTCCACGTTAAAACCGAAATACCACCGAGAAGAGTACATATCTGTTCATCAGATATATCCCAACGTTCCTGTAGGCATTGTTTCTCTAGCCATAAAACAACCGTTGCTACTATCTGATCTGTTGGCACATTACTAGCATTGTCTTTGGTGATTTTATCGCTCATGGAATACCTCTTAATCAATCATTGTCGTTGTCATTTTTAAACCAATTGTTCATTTTTATTTTCTACACTTTGAATCAAAAAACCTTCGGTAACTCCTCCCACCTAGTCGTGTATGCTGGCGATAGATGCTCTCGTTTCATTGACCATTGTGGAGGCACACCTTGCGAGGCAAAAAAGACGCTGCCAAGGCTGCTGTGATTGATTTTGTCCACGACGCTCATTAAAGCTTTTGAGTTGATTTTCGTGTTGTCTGCTCGAAACAAATCTTGTTGTAAGGCACCATATTCGTAAAAGTCTGTCAGCATCACTCCACCTTTGGCATAGCGATAGCCTGTCCGATAAATACGACGAAATAACACGTCGACCACTTCTAATAAATATCGTGTGTCGTCAGTTGGACTGGGGAGTTCTGCAGATAACGTTTTCGAATACTGCGGTTCGTTTGGAATAAAGGGACTGGTACGGATAAACACACTCACAACGCGACAAAGGCGTTTTTCCCCGCGTAGTTTCTCGGCGGCTCTGGTTGATAGCCTCCCGTAGTTCGCGCTTCTCCGTCACCTTATGACCAAATGAACGACTACAGATAATTTGTTTTTTAGTCGGCCTGACTAACTCTAAATCCAAGCAAGATGAACCATTCAGTTCTCGAATGGTTCGCTCTAACACCACAGAAAACTCACTACGAATGAATTTAGGATCAGCATTAGCTAAGTCCAACCCAGTATAAATCCCCCTCGCCTTTAGCTTTGCCGTAGTACGACTGCCAACGCCCCACACATCACTCACGTCGACCAATGCAAGCAAACGCTTTTGTCTATCTGAGTCCATCAAATCCACGACCGATCCCGTCGCTGGATATTTCTTTGCAGCGTGATTAGCCAACTTAGCCAATGTTTTGGTGGGAGCTATACCAACCCCTACTGTAATTCCTGTCCACTGATCAATCTTAGCTTTTACTCGTTTACCAAACTCCAGTAAATCCGTTACATGATCAACGCCGGTTAAACCCATAAAGGCTTCATCGATGGAATACACCTCCAGCCGAGGTGCTTCCTCTTCTAAGATCGTCATTACCCTATTCGACATATCTGCATACAAAGCGTAATTCGACGAAAAACACACAATCCCATGCTGCTTTATCTCTTCCTGAACCTGAAACATCGGCACGCCCATCTTAATACCCAGCAATTTTGCTTCTTTTGAACGTGCAATGACACAACCATCGTTGTTAGATAAGACAACTATGGGGGTGCGTTTCAAATCAGGTCGAAACAACTTCTCACAACTAGCATAAAAGTTATTACAATCGACTAAAGCAAATACTGTTTGCATCAGCCGCGCTCATACTTACGAATCACACTGGTTACTACACCAAAAACCTCGAACTCTGACTCCTCAGTTATCACAATGGCTTTATAAGCCTGATTTCTAGGACGAAGAAGCACATTAGGCTGTAACTCCAAGGTCTTTACTGTCATTTCTCCATGAATACAGGCAATTACGATATCACCATGACGAGCGGTTAATGACTTATCTACCAGCAGAACATCACCCGATAAGATACCAGCTTCAATCATAGAGTCACCTTGGGCACGAACATAGAACGTAGATGCAGGATGAGAGACACAAAACTCATTAAGGTCCAACGTTCGCTCAACAAAATCTTGCGCCGGAGAAGGAAACCCAGCAGACACAGAATCAACATAAAGCGGAATTCGCAGACTATTTGCCGCGATAAACTCCGACGATCCAGATACACCTAAATAAGTTACACGCATAATTCACCAATAAACTGTATATATATACAGTATACGTTTAGAGAGTACGAATAGCCAAGTGAATTATCGAAAGAGGATAAAGCCCAAACTCTAAGAGAAAAATTAAGGAATCTGCTCTAGGCAAATTGCCAGGATACTCCAAAGTTAGGGGCAGACAGTCCATCAGGGACTACTGATTATGCTGGTAGTAGCCGTTTGAATAACTTGAATTAGCTTTTGCTGGGTTGTCGCTGGACATCGCTATTTCTGACCACACTATTATTATGAATTTTAGGTACTTGCTGGAAAAACATAAGCTCCGCCGTCAGCTGTTTAAAGAAGTCGATACATGGTTGTCCAGCGCATGGATTTACTTAAAAGAAGGCTCGATTGTAGACGCCACCATCATTGAAGCCGCCAGCTCAACCAAGAATAAAGCGAAAGCATGCGATCCCGAGATGTACCAAACCCATAAAGGAAAGCAATGGTTTTTTGGTCTAAAAGCTCATATTAGCGTGGACGCGAGAACCGGCCTGACGCATAGCCTAAGCACAACAGCCGCCAACGTACATGACATCACAGAAACAGAAAATTTACATCATGGTGAGGAAATCTTTATCTCAACGGATTCTGGTTATCGAGGCGTACAAAAACGAGAAGGGCTCAGAGATATCAAAGCAGATTGGTTGACTGCAGAAATGCCAAGTAAAGTACGTCTTCTCAAGTAACACTCTAGAGTAAATAAGCAACGCATCCGAACGGAATACCTCAAAGCCAGTATCCGAGCAAAAGTAGAGCACCCATTTCGGATCATAAAACGTCAGTTTGGTTTTAGGGAAGGCATCTATCGAGGACTGGCTAAAAACGATAACAAGTTGGCGATGCTGTTTGCCTTAACCAATGTGTTTAGGATTGACCAGATGATACGGGTGGAAAGGGGTTAATCCGTTTAAAACCCACTAAACAATGCTAAATAAGCTTGTTTAGTGGTGAAAAGCATCAAAACAAGTAGCATTCTGTGCTTTTTTCTCGAATGAAAGAAGTTTAGTGCATTGTGACTTCTTGATCGTAGTTTCCCTAGTTAAGCCCTCTAGACGATAACTTCCAATAAACACATTATAATATGGGATGTCTTTGATCGACGGATATATCGATAGAAATGACTATCGTTGCCCACCCCTAATCATTTCAAACACTAGCTTACCGAATCCAGCCGTTCTCGCAGGGTCTGAAAGTAGTTGCATCATTTGGTTCTGGTGTGCTGAGCCGCTACTCATAATCGCGTCGTCTAGGGCTCGGGAGAAGTCGCCTAACATAGCCTGCTCTGCGCTATTTTCATTAATTTGTCTCATCACCAATTCGTTTTCCATCACCTTATCTTTTACTGTATTGGCATAACTCACCATATCTGCATCCGTCAACTCATCGGTTATAAACAGTTCATTTAAGCGAGTGATGATTTGTGATAAGAATTCTTCTTTAGGGTCTTTGGCTTTCGCCGTGCCCATGGAATCGCCGGGCTCTAGCTCATATCCTGCCGCATCTTCTTTCAGTTGAATATCTTGTTGGCGTATTTTTGATAATCGGTAATGGCTAAGCACAACATGCTTCAAGTCGATCTGATCTTCTTCAACAGCCGCCTCACGCAACATTGGACGCAAATTACGAGCATACAAGCTCAGCTTTTCTAACCCTTTATCATCGTAATCGACAATCTGAGACATGAACTCATAAAAACGAACAAAGGTGCCTAAGTCCTTTTTAAAGATTTCTAGGGCATCTTTTTCTTGCTTGCAGTCTTTAAAGGTATTCTCTGCATTTGCCATGAGTACCGCATCACCTGTTTTCTTGGTGCGCTCAAACATGTCTTTTGCTTTTTTGTATTCGTCTAATGCCGATTTGTATTTAAGCGTCCAGCGCTCAACCGCTGGCTTACAGATATTGGCAATGGCGGCGTTACTTTTAGATTTTACGTAAAAAGCATCACAGAACTGATCAACTTCACGCGTGGTAAAGATGCCCGCTGTTCGTAGCTTTTCAGACAACTCAAAAATCAAGTTAGGATCAGAGACATCCGCTAATTCGGCGGTTTGATAATAAGGCTGGAACGCACTCAAAATATCATCAGGCTCATTAAAGAAGTCGAGTACAAATGTGCCTGTCTCTGCTTTGCTAGGAAAAATACGGTTTAAACGAGATAGCGTTTGTACGCATTCCACGCCACCCAGCTTTTTATCAACATACATGGCACAAAGCTTAGGTTGATCAAAACCCGTTTGGAATTTATTGGCAACGATCATGACTTGGTAATCATCGCTATCAAAGGCTTTACGCATGTCTCGGCCTTTAAGACCTGGGTTCATATTACTCTCTGTAAACTTTTCACCAATCAACGCAGAGCTGTTTGGGTCTGCTTCCGTGAATTCCACCTCGCCTGAAAATGCGACCATCGCCTGTAACTGGCTATAGCCTTTTTCGCCCTTCTTGGAGGTAATGTATTTATCGAAGCCTAATTTATAGCGCACGGCCTCTTTACGAGAGCTGGTCACCACCATTGCCTTTGCTTGGCCGCCCAATAACCCCATCACATTGTCTTTAAAATGCTCAACAATAACCTGAACCTTTTGGCTAATGTTGTAATCGTGCAAACGCACCCACTGGTTTAACTTTACCTTGGCTTTTTTACTCTCTACTTCTTGATCACTGCCTTCCATCTTCATGGCGAGGTTATAAGCCACCTTGTAGTTGGTGTAGTTTTTTAGCACATCAAGAATAAAACCTTCTTCAATCGCCTGACGCATGCTGTACACGTGATAAGCCTTGGGCAAGTTGTCCGTTTTATTCGCGGGTTCATTCGGCTTAGGTAGGCGTCCAAATAGCTGTAGTGTTTTATCTTTAGGAGTCGCTGTAAAAGCAAGATAACTTAAGTTTTTAGAGGCTCTACGTGACGCCACCGCAGCGTCCAAAATATCGTCGGTAGTTAATTCTTCATCCTCCGCCTTACCCGAAGCATTACCATCAATCATCAATACTTCTTTCAGCTGACGAGCCGTACTGCCTGTTTGCGAGCTATGGGCTTCATCAGCAATAACGACGTAGTTGCGTTCTTTCAAGTTAACGTTGTTTTCAATCGCCTTTAAAACAAACGGAAAGGTTTGAATGGTCACAATAATAATAGGCTGCGAATCCATTAAGGCATTCGCCAACTTCTCTGATTTAGAACCATCGCCTTCATTGCGATTAATACGGCCAACCAAACCATCGACGGCGGTAAACTGAGAAATAGTTTCTTGCAACTGATCATCCAGCACCGTTCTGTCAGTGACAACAATCACCGAATCAAATAACTTTTTACCTTCTGAAGTATGAATTGCCGATAACTGATGCGCCGACCATGCAATGGAGTTCGACTTACCCGAACCCGCACTGTGCTGAATCAAATACTTTTGCCCTGGGCCTTCTTCTTTGGCCGCATTCACCAGTTTATTCACCACATCCCACTGGTGATAACGTGGAAAGATTAACGTTTCTTTCTTGTATTTACGGCCTTCCCAGTCTTCTTTGTCTTCAATTTCTAAATGCACAAAGCGGGCAAGAATATTCAGCAGGTTGTCTGGCAGTAATACTTCGTTCCACAAATAATCGGTCGCGTACTGGTTAACGTCTTCAGGAACGTCGTTACCTGCACCGCCTTCTTTGGTGCCTTTGTTAAACGGTAAAAAGAAGGTGTCGTTGCCGTCTAAACGAGTCGCCATATACACTTCGTATTGGCTAACAGCAAAATGCACTAAAGCACCACGCTTAAAGGTTAATAGCGGCTCTGGCTTTTTGGTTTCAGGGTCTGTCGGTGGACGAGTGGTTTTATACTGGGTAATCGCATTTTGAACGGCTTGTTTGAATTCAGATTTCAGCTCTAAGGTTGCAACAGGCAAACCATTTACAAACAACACCAAATCAATACGCCATGCCTTGGCTTTTTTACCCGTCGTTGCTAATTCTTCTTCGGTTGCCCAAGGCGAATACACCAACTCAGGCACAACGCGACAACGGTTTTGCTTGTAACGTACTAGCGTATCTGGGTTTAAGTCATGCTCGGGTTTAAACTGGCACAAGTTAAAGCGCGTGCCTCGGTCTCGTAACTCATGGCGCAGCACCCCTAATGTTCCGAAAGTACGCATAGTACGGTGAGAGGCGTTATTGTCATGACTAGAAAGCGCTTTGTTTAGTTGTAACGCCACACGTTCTAAAAATTTACGCTCGGTATCATTAGGGTAAAGCGCACAAAACTTTTGCCATTGTTCCTCTTGGGTGTCTTTTACAAAACCCAAAACATCTTCTTCGTACAGCGCCAGTTCACGGTTGTATTTTTTAGGATCACCCAACAACCAGCCATTGCTTAAAAGCTGTTGGATCATTTCATTTTGAAACGCGAACTCACTGGCGCTTGCCATACTAGAATTTCCTTATCTGTTATTTTTTTGGCAAACGCTTAATCGCTTGCTCTAAATCTTTATCAACTTGGCTGAGTCACAAGGCATCGAACTCAAATCGGAACTCTACACGGTTGATCAGTCGGCCAACCTAGCGCCCTTGAAAAGCTGGTGATGAAAAATAATTCATCAGGTGATCCCTTATTATTACAAAAGTCGCTGCCTATATTAAATTTCTATGTTTTCGTCATCACTTGAACTAGTTTGATTTTTATTAGCTGGAGTACATTTGAATATTTCATTTGTCTCAAATCGGCTATTTATTTCAACTTTACTAACCGTTTTTTTAAGCCCAGACACTGACCACCTTTTAATAGCAAAATTCACCATACGCTCTTCACGAATATCAAAAAATGTCTGATAAACCAACCGCCAATAGCCTTTTACTTTATTCGTATATTCTTGGCTTTCATTCGTGATATTAACCGCTTTCTCAAAGTCCTGTTTGAGTTCACGAATCATAAGCGTATTTGGTTGTGCTTTTGAATCTTTAAAGTAATCCTCAATCTTCTTCTCGATTGGATCGTCACTCACTTTAATATTAATTGTTTCCATTAATATTATAAAATTACCAAGCCTTCTTTTATTAATATCTAAACCATCTTTATCAACAATGATCGTCTGGTCCGCTTTGGCTAAAATATGTTCACGATGATAAAAATCATTAGATGCATCTTTATTTCTAGGGGATAAAAACTTTGACAACTGAGGTGACTGTTTATTTCTACTACGAAGGAAATCTTCATAGCTTCCTAAGAAATACTTTAGACCTTGCCATTGATAGTAGTCATATTCTTCATCTTTATCTAAAGTTAAATATTCAACAAATTTGTAGTCATCCGCTTTGCTTTCAATGAATTTTATCAAATGCTGCTTGAGCAAATCCGCATCACCCAAACCATCTGGATTATCATATTCACCAAAACGACCTTGGTAAAAGTAATAAGCCATTTCGAATAATTCGCCTTGACCAGAATCATTACGGTTAGCAATACCTGCAACATAAAACCGGAAATTCAATTTCTCCAACACATCCAAAATTTCAGCACGGACTTCGCTGTCTCTTTCCTTACTGAATACAGAAACCACGAGAGGTAAGATAGACGCATTAGCTGGGTGTAATGCAATACGCTGTAGAATGATTTTTTCTTTATTAGTTAAATCTGAACTCTCAGAGCTAAATAGACGAGAATAGGTTTTTGCTGTGTTGGTTATAAACTCAACAAATGTGGATAGTTTTTGCCAATGACTGGAATCATCTGCTGGACAAATACGTTTTAAATTATCATACACATGATAACTTTTTGACTTATTGTGATCTGCGAACACCAACCAACAGACACGTAAAAAGCGGTTTTCATCGTCATTACTTGTGTAATCCGCTGTATTTAATGATTCTAATAATATAGGCCAGTTATCATTTACTTTTGTTTTTAAGTCACTAATGCCATGTCGACCTGCAAAGTAAATCAAATAGTTTTTGATTTTTTCCAGCTCACTTAATGGCTTACCTCGGTTATTGATCACCTCGAACATAATGCCAATTTCAGCATCTTTTTTAGGGGCATAAAGTAAAAAGCCAAGCTTTTCAGTGACCGCCAAATAAATAGCTTCTAACTGAGTGGTATCCAGTTCGACTAAATGAGCTTCAAATTGCTCAGCGGCATCAACAATATTTTGATCAGCTTTACTCTTAACCATTTGATTCACAGGCTGGCCAACATCCAATACCTCATGAAATAACGGGTCGCGAATCGAGCCTAATTGTAATTGGTAGGTTGTATTACCTGTAGCAATACCAGCACGTAAATAAACTCCCTCAATGCTATCGAGGGATTCTGACTTAAACTCACTCAAACCTTTTGACTTTGCCGCTCGTAGCAAACACGACATGAAGATCACAAGAGAGGTAATTCGTTGCTGGCCATCGACTAAATCAAATACTGTGCTATCCGCATTCTGACTAGCCACAACCGTACCGGTAAAATGTCGGTGGTCTTGCGTCATAATTTGTGTGATATCACCAAGCAGGTCTTTACGCTGCTCTTCTTCCCATGAATAGCCACGCTGATAATCAGGAACATTCAGCTGACGTTTACCCGAATCGAAAATGTCTTTTAGTGTTAACAGCTCATAAGCTTGATTGTTCATACTACTTACTTCCTTGTGTGACTTTATTTTTTAGGGAGTCCAATGACGGACGTCGATTTTGCCAGTAACGGCAGCGGAGATTAGAGCTGTGCGGCGTTCTTTGAGTAAGTTAATTCCTTTAACAGCTTCTTCTTCCAGCTTTTGAAAAACTGACATTCGCTCTTTTATCACGCAAATAATAGCTGATTGTTCTGCTCGAGGTGGTACTGGAATCAAACTCCCAGATAAATATTCTTGTTCAATACTTTCTACAGTAGCCCCTTCTTTTGACCACTCAAGTAATAATGTAGCTACATTACTAAGAATATAATTAGCGATATACTCAACTTCTACTCTCTCATTGAACTTCAATGCTTTCATATCCTGATTAAGAGTTACCTGAACAGTATTAATCGCAATAGGAATTGTTCTTTGTAGAATTCCTGAGCGAACAACCATCAAAAGCGCCCCTGCTTCAACAAAATTAGTAGATGAGTCATTAACTGCAATTTCAGTCAATTTATCCTGAGTGTCGGAAATCCAAAATGATTTCATATCTTTAGGGGACACCCATGGAATATTACCACCTGTCCAATAACTAAGATTCTCTTTACTCGGAGTTCCCCCACCCCTAAATTTACAAAGATACTTAAGTGGCACCATCTCCCAATGCTCCGGCACTTCACCCAACCACTCAACGCCTGAATCACGCATTGGTGCGTCAGCGTTACTTAATGAAGAGATGCCTTTGGTAACGGCGTGGCTGATAACGGCTTGGCGTTTTTCTTTTAGCAGTGCAATGAGCTGTTGTTGTTTTTCGATCAGGGTGTCGATTTTTGCGGTTTCGTGATCGAGGAAGTTGGCGATTTTTTCTCTTTCAGTCTCGGTAGGTAAAGGAATTTCAAAACTATTTAAGTTACCAGTTGTTAATTGATTAATCGTTGCTGTTAGGAAAGAGCCCGATTGATATTCAAATAAAGGTGAATTGAAAACCTTGGATAAATAATCATTATACGGGCTTCTAAAAATTGACATAAAAGCACCAAAACTCATACCAGCAGCAACTTCATCTATTTGTGCATTTTTACCAATTAATGCTCTGCTACCATTTCGGGCACATATTAATATATCGCCTTTCTGTGTAACTAATTTCTCTGGAATTTTTTTATTAACATAAACATTATCGTTGAATGACAACTGCCTATTTTGAACATTTGATGATCTAAGAACTAAAGTTCCATGCTCCTCGCCAACTACCTCATCAGGTGAATATGTTAATCCAATTAGCGCATCACCAAGATACTTGAGTCTCTTGACTTCCCAATGGCTTGGTATCTGATTTAACCATCCTAAATGAGTTTTCTTATACTCGGGATACGCTTGATATTTTGCCATTACACTTCTCCCTCATTGCTAGCAACACCATCAACAGGCGCGGTGTAGAACTGCTGGTTAGGGCTTGTCGGTTTATCTGGCAAGGTGCGCAATAACTGACCACTTTCTAGTAAGGGGTTTAAAATGGCGCGTCTAAAATGATCACGATTTTTTAAACCTAAGTGTTGTTGAATTTCATGACGGCTTTTCGGCTGTTGGCAAAATAGAAGCACCTGATTTTCTACGGAGTCAGCTTGCATGGTGACTTGCATGGTGGCTTGCATGGTGGCTTGCATGGTGGCTTGCATGGTGGCTTGTTCAGTCTGGGCAAACGGCATGATTACGCGAATAAAGTTAGGCGAGAAATGATAACTGCTTTTTGGGTAAGCTTGCAGTATTCGGCTAATGCCAGATCCCATTTGCTCTACTATGTCTAAGTCACGAAACACCCTCATCAGCTCTTTATTTTGTGGCACCGAATGGCCAACAAAAAACTCGTCTTCTGTGAAGCCCGCAGGAATGGCTCCGGTAGAGGTAATTTCTAAACGGTCGGAGAACAATTCAAATTTGGGCGGCACTTCGTGACTAAAATCGTTATGCACAATGGCGTTAATAACCGCTTCGCGCAGCGCAATGGGGTTTAGCATTCTTTGCTCAATGCGCCTTGTTGGGGTGATTTTGGTAAAGGTTTTATTTTCAATATTCAGCTTTTCTAGCACGGCTTGAGTGGCTTTCACTAAGCAGCAATAGCCATATTCTTGGTTTTCTATTAAGTCTACGCGATCTGTGCCTTGGTACTTGCCAACTTTAATTGAACAACCATTTTTATCAGCTAATAAATAGGCCGCATAGTTATATTCCCCGGCTTTGGTGGTCAGCTCTAAGTTTTTTGCAAACTGTTCGTTGAGGGTGAAATCTTGCTCTTGGTAGTAAATTTTAAGCTGCTGAAAGGTTAAATCTTGGTAACGTGACGTGATATTGCCAATGGAGTTCCTCACTCGCTTAGCAAATAATTCTTCAATGATTGCGCTGGTCATGGGTTCACTGGCACTGCCAATACGAATAAAGCAGCCTTTAGGCGACATGCCCATTTTTGTAAGGTAATAAGGCTTTTCACTGCCGCTGGCGACAATGACTTTAATCAACAGCTTATCGTGATCTTGCAGCATAACCACATCAAACAAGCCCATGGTAGAGGGCGAGATATTGGTTTTTAAACGGTCTTTTATTTTTAGCTGTAAAGCATCGGCATCTTCCACACCGACCAATTGGCCTTGATCGTTTACGCCAATAATAATGACTCCACCTTCACGGCTGTTTAAAAAAGCGACCACTTCTTTTTCAAAGGTGTCTGTCAGCTGCTTTTTATACTCCAGGTGCTGCCCTTCTGGTTGGTAATCACCATATTGCATCAAGAATGTACCTCTTGCAGCAAGGCCATTATCTCGGTACTTACTTTATCCAGATCCGCATCAATCTCTACCAAGTCTCTTGGCGGCTGATACTGGTAAAAGTGGCGGTTGAACGGGATTTCGTAACCGACGATGCCGATTTCACCATCAATAGCATCGCGTTTACTGGCATCTATCCACGCATCTGGCACGTGTGGTTGTACTTCTTTTGTGAAGTAAGCTTCGTTTAGCTCATTCACGGTTTTTGTTGGGTCTAGAGCGACGTTTTCATTATCGCGCAAGTCACCATCGGGCTTGTACTCGACGACCTGACTTTTTCCTTCTAGCTCCACTTCAAACAGGCCATAGAAGGAATTGGCTTCGCCAGTTTTATGGTCAGGATGACCGGTATGCCGCGGCGACATGGATGTCGAGGAGCGGCGATGAACCTTTTTAATGACCTTTTCAGCGTCTGGGTTTTTCCAGCTCACGGCTGCAGTAATGGCTTTGAGTTCTTTAGTGTCTAGTTTGATGCCTTGTGCTTTCGCCGCGGCTTTTACAATGGCATCGAACTGGTTCATATCGTTGTGTTGCTGGGTGCCAATATGGGCTTGCAGCTTTTTGGCTTTTAGTAGAATGGCTTTTTGTGCCAGCCAAACCTTGCTGTCTAACAGCTCTTTTACCTTGGCTCCTTTTACATCACTGAAATTGGCTTTTAGATGAACGCGTATTTCAACTTCGTTCTCTGATAACAATCCATAGTTTTCACAATTCTCATCATCGCTCCAAGGCTGTTGTGAAGAGCTGCCATAAGTCTCGTAAATCCACTTCATTGGTGCTTCTAGTGGTTTGTTAGCAAAGCGCAGTGCTTCTAAGCGTTCATCACTGAACTGGAAGCTTTCACGCAATGGGCGCTCGATGGTGATGCGGCGATAACCAAATTCATGAGTATCGAATATTTTAGCGGCAAAGGTTTTCGGTGCTTCTACTTTCGGGTTTGCAGACTGGCGACCACGGTTTGATTTTTGTTCGGCTGGTTTGTCTACTCCTAATTGATCAAGAGCGGTCGCATCTATTACTTCAAACGCACCAAAGGTACGAGTAATTAATGCAATATCGTCGGCGGTCATTTCATTGCGTTTAGAACCTAATGATTTACGCATTTTACGGCTTAGGTTGACGCCGTTAATCAGCTGTACCTTTCCACGTCGCTCGGCTTGTTTGTTATTGCTAAGAATCCAAACATAAGTAGCGATACCCGTGTTGTAAAACATGTCGGTTGGCAACGCGACGATGGTTTCTAATAAATCAGCTTCTAAAATGTAACGACGTATTTCAGATTCACCTGAACCCGCACCACCGGTAAATAAAGGCGAGCCATTTAGAATAATACCAATGCGGCCACCGCCATCTTTGCTGTCCCGCAACTTACTAATTAGGTGTAATAAAAATAATAATGAGCCATCACTAACGCGCGGTAAACCTGCGCCAAAACGCCCATCGAAGCCTTTCAGGGTGTGTTCGTCTTTAATGCTGGATTCGATCTTTTTCCAGTCCACCCCAAACGGAGGGTTGGAGAGCATGTAGTCGAATTTTTTTGTGTAGAGTTGGTCATTCGATAAGGTGTTACCCAGCTTTATATTATCGACCTCTTGGCCTTTAATCAGCATATCGGCTTTACAGATGGCGTAGCTTTCTGGGTTTAGCTCTTGGCCAAAGGCTTTCATAATGCCTTGTGGGTTGAGTTCGTGCAGATATTCCATGCCTGAAGATAGGAAACCGCCTGTTCCCGCTGTTGGGTCATAAATAGTACGGATGATACCCGGTTTAGTTAGAGCATCATCATCTTCCATGAACACCAAAGCGGTAGTCAGGCGAACGATGTCACGTGGCGTAAAATGCTCCCCTGCTGTTTCGTTTGAGCCTTCCGCAAAACGGCGGATCAGTTCTTCAAACACCAAGCCCATGTCGTGGTTCGAAATCCCGTTAGGATTAGAAGGTGACTGAGGGCTTAGGTCGGTGCTTTTTACTTTTTGCACCACTTTATACAGCAAATCAACATCGTTGAGCTGAGCTATAAATTCAGCAAATTTGAAGTGCTCGAATATCTCTCGGGCATCTTTGGAAAAGCCTTGGATGTAGCTTTCAAGGTTATCTTTGATTCCCGTTGCACCCAACTTGGATAAATCCATTTTTGAGGTGTTAAAAAAACTTAAACCGCTTGGGTTATCGGGTGTTTGCGTGGCACGTAATAGAAATTTTTCCTGCGCTTCTTCTGGTAAATTGAGTGCTTGAATCTCATCGTATTTCGCCAGAACCGCGTCTTTAGACTCTTCTAGCACACCTTCTAAACGGCGCAACAGAGTAAAAGGTAAGATGATGCGTCCATATTGGCTTTGTTTAAAATCTCCGCGAAGTAAGTCGGCAATAGACCAGCAAAAAGCGGCTAAATTTGTAGGGGTAGGAAAATCCGGGTTGCTCATAGAATGTCAGCTTTTTAAAATTCGTATTAATGGATACAAGAGCGCAGGAAGGAAAACGAATAACAGTAATAGACCGAAGCATAAACGCTCTGGGTTATCCTTAACCTGCTGTATTTTTGATCAGCCATAATGATATTTTTTATACTCAAGATTTATACCGTTTTGGCGCTGTTTGAGCAATGTTGGAGCGAGAGAATTCGTGCAATAAACATTAAGAAAACTCATTTAAACCAGATATAGGGTTTGAGGCGATACAACCGCCACTCGACTGCAAACACATTTGAATTTTGTAAATGCTGAGATAAGAAAGATTTCTAAGAATCACACACAAGTAATGGTTGACGATAAAGGTCACTGCTTTCACTAGTGCTAAGTCGCATGGGACACAAACGGGCCAAAATCAGATAAAAAAAGACGAACACTGGATTCGGCTTTCGTAACTTACACTTTCTAATTTAGAAAAGAAGTAACCGATTCGAACTACCTAATCAAATCACACTATGATTTGATTAGGTAGTCTATTTGAATTATCAACGGCTATCTCTATGCTACTTACACAGATCATCAAGCCAAAAAAGAAACACTTAAGTTGCTTTATTTCATAATAGATACTAATATGTTTCTATTATAGAAAATAGCAACTTAAGTGTTTCCTCATGATAAATCTACTACAACAAATCAAACACCGCCGTTTAGCGCTTAAACTCAAGCAAAATGAAATGCCTATGCGTATTGGCATTTCTAGACAGCAGTACCAACGGCTTGAAGCAAAAGGCAATCCAAGACTTGATACTCTTGAACTGATTGCCAAAGGCCTAAATAGCGACGTAATGCTGATTCCAAAAGAAAAACTGAATGCTGTCTTAGCTGTTCTTGAAAGTGATCGAAACAACATAGCTATACAGTCCAAACAACCTGATGAGCAAAAAGCCTTTTATGATGATCCATGGAAAGGGTTACTAGAAAATAAAGATGGAGACGAAGATGACAATGGAAATTAATGTTCTTAAGTTGACCTTGCATAGCCATCTAGTGGGGTATTTGGCAGGTACAAAAAACGGACGTAATGTTCTATATTTTGCTAAAAGCTATCAATCTAGCACAGCACGCCCTACCTTTAGCTTAACCACACATCCAAATTTTCCACGCGCTAATAAAATGCTATCTGAGCCATGGGCTACGAACCAACGTTTACACCCTATCTTGTCCAACTTATTGCCTGAAGGCTCCTTACGAGAACTGATCGCTCAAGGCCTCAAAATCCATGTTGATAATGAGTTTCATATCTTGTCTTATCTCGGCATGGATCTACCGGGCGCATTAGTCGCTGAACCGATGGAGCCTGAGGATGTGCCTGTCCATTTATTCTCATCTCATGGCCAAGTAAAAGCAGTTAAATTTGACAAACTTAGCCAAGAAAACAAGTTCTCTTTGGCTGGCGTTCAGATGAAGTTTTCCATGAAGGAAAAAGACGGTCGATATAACTTATCGAAAGACAATGTGCTTGGCGATTGGATTGTGAAAACACCTTCCACCAAACACAAAGAGGTACCCGCAAACGAGTTCACAGCCATGACTCTCGCTTCTATCATTGGCATAGATATTCCTGAAATAAAATTGGTCGAGATAGACCAGTTAGACAACCTTCCTCAAATCAATCTTCCTGATGAAAAATTGGCCTTCGCCATAAAGCGATTTGACCGACATAACGACCAACGTATTCACATGGAAGACTTTGCTCAAGTGCTAGTGAAGTACCCACATGAAAAATACAATTCAAGCAATTACGAGCAAATAGCAAAAATTCTATATCAATTTTCTGATGATGGTCTAAACGATGTCCAGCAACTCGCCCGCCGTTTACTCGCCAACATCCTATTAGCAAACGGCGACGCCCACTTAAAAAACTGGAGCTTACTGTATTCAGATCAAGTAACCCCCAGACTTTCGCCTTCTTATGACATAGTCACCACCAATGTTTATATTGAAAACGAACAACACTTCGCTCTTAACCTTGCAAAGACGAAGGCTTGGTATGATGTCTCATATAAACACTTTGAATATTGGGCAACCAAATCAAATATTCCATGGAGAGCGATCAAGCCGCATTTGGACGATGCGATGGAAAAAGCCAGAAGCCTTTGGCCAAACGCACTGAAAGATCTACCAATGAATGAAGAGCATAAACAACAACTAAGAGCTCATTGGCAAAGGCTACATGAAGACTTTCGAATTTAATATTTGTCTAGCAAGCTATGAGAAGTCCAGTCACCGAAACTCCCCACCAATCGACATTGGTGAAAAATATTCCCGAGGGTCCAATGTTTAACCGGAAAATCTGTCAAGATAACACCTGAAGAACTACTTATAGAGAGGAATATAAGGTAATTAAAACAATAGGTTGCAAGTCGAATCGTGACACTTTTATTGTCTGTCGAGCCAAAGCTTCCACATTGAGAAAGTTAATTGAATCGCGTAGATTAACAAATTATCATATGATATGGACTTGCTCATATACTCCCTCATTATTTACCTAAATATGCCCCGAAAAACCGATAGGAGTTCGTGATCGTCCGTATTTCAACACAGTTGAGACTTCCTGTTTAGTGATTTCAGAAATCTTAACTGGATCAACACCTTTTTCAAGAAGGTATACATCTAGGCCGACACGAAAGGAATGTCCGCTTAACTGCTGAATATCCAAGTCATCTATTTGAGCTTTAATAGCCCAGCATCTTATCATCTGATCAAACTTTTTAGGGCCAAGTCCTGCGTATAAACCAGTCTCTTTGGATTGTTTTATGGGAAGTCCATTTGTGCTGCATCGGATAAAAAAAGCATTCGTATCAGTCATGCCTGGTAGCTTTAAAATGAAGCCAAGATAGTTCTTAATAGCTTTAACTGGGCAATATTCGGTCTTTGTAGGCAAAATGAAGTTGACAGCATTTCGTGTTCTATTTCCTCCTTTTAGCACCATTCTGGTGACTTTTAACGAATTTTTTTGGATTTCAACATCTTTAATTCGCAGTCCATATTGACCGAACATCTCAGATTCACGCGATCCAGTGGTACGAGCTATTGCTATTATAGCCAAATCACGGATTCGCTTAAAATGAGGCATTGTTGTTAAAGTAAGTGCTCTACATATTGCATCAACATTCTCAGGACGTAGAGGCGCTGCTTGGCCACGACGACTCTTAGGTCTTTCTTGTTCTCCTCCCATTCTTAATGCCTTCATGAATCGCTCGATTTCATAAGCATCTTCCTTTGAAAAAAAAACGCGTTTGAGTTTAAGAGCCTCAATAATAGCCCATCGTCTGTTTTCTAATGTAGCAACGCTAATCTGACCGCCCTTCGTCGGCAACAATCTTTTGGTCTCAGGATGCCGTTCAGTGAAATACCCTTCGTATTGTGCGGCCAAAAAATTACAGAGGTCTATGTGAGTTGGTGCATTATTCACACCAGTAGCTAGCAGCCACTCCTCAAACATTCGATATGAATAGGCATAGTTACTAAGTGTAGCGGTAGCTTGGAGTGAATCAGAAAGAAGCTTTCGAGCAAAATGGGAAAATTGAGAGACATCATCACAGTTAAGACTAGCATCCTTGTATTCTTGAAATTTTAGATCTTTGGCCATGACAACCCCTCATATCTATCGATTAGAACTCTATACTGCACTAAATATAAAACATTAGGTAACAAAATGCACCTTTTGTCACCTAATTTAACCAAGTTAAAGTTTAATTAAAGCATTGATTTGTATAGAAATTTTAATCTATAGAAATCTATACTCTAAATTTAGAGACACCTTTACTTATCTCGTCAACGTAACATTAAGTGATTTTTTTAATGTAATAGGAGTAAGGGCTGTATCAATTTATTTAATTGATAAGTTAGATAAATAAATTACTTTATTAATTTAAATAGATTATAGGTAACTTTTATAAAATAAAAGCACTTTTAAAGTGTATATCCCCTCTCTGTATGAGGATTAGTTTGCGAATCATGATGTTACTTTTTTAAGCAGTAGAAACCTTCAGATAAATTATTAGCCCTGAATTCCGTTTAGAAGCGGCACAGCTTGTTATAGAACAAAATTATAGTGTCGCAGAAGCAGCTGACGCGATGGGAGTGGGCAAATCCACTATGGATAAGTGGGTGAGACAACTCCGCTCAGAGATCCGTGGTGAATCCCCCAAAGCAACACCAATGACAGATGAACAGCGTCGAATTCGCGAATTAGAAAAGCAAGTTAAACGCCTTGAAATGGAAAAAGACATTTTAAAAAAGGCTTCCGCTCTCTTAATGTCGGACGAGCTGAAAGGTTTGCGTTAATTCATCGACTGCAAGAGAGTTTTCCCGTTGATCATCTATGTCAGTTATTCAATATTCACAGAAGCAGCTACAGGTATTGGCGTGATAAAGCGGTCGGTGAAACACCTGCTCGTATTATACTCAAAGAAAAAGTTCGAGCCGCTTTTGAAGTAAGTGAAGGTTCTGCGGGAGCGAGAACGATCGCAGCTATTGTCACTCAGGGTGGTACAAGCTTAAGTCGGTATGTCGCAAGTAACTTAATGTGCGAACTCGCTTTGCTTAGCTGTCAACAGCCTAAGCATCGCTATAAACGAGCAAAGCAAGAGAGTTTAGTTGCAACCTTCTGGCTCGACAGTTTAACGTAGGCTCTCCTAACAAGGTTTGGTGTGGCGACATCACCTATGTTTGGACAGGAAACCGTTGGGCTTATTTAGCCGTTGTGATGGATTTATACGCTAGAAAACCAGTTGGCTGGGCGATGTCTCTGAGCCCTGATAGTGAACTTATTAGTAAGGCTCTTATTATGGCTTATGAGTTAAGGGGAAAGCCGAAGGCGTTAATATTTCATTCAGATCAAGGAAGTCAGTACACAAGTTTAAAATATCGTCGTTTGCTGTGGCGATATCAAATTCAGCAAAGTATGAGTCGCCGTGGAAACTGTTGGGATAATGCCCCGATGGAGCGTTTCTTTAGAAGCTTCAAAACAGAATGGATGCCTGAATTAGGCTACCGAACTCTTTTAGAAGCCAAACATGCTGTAACGGATTACATAGTAGGATACTACAGCCAAATCAGGCCGCATCAACACAATAGAATGTTGCCACCGAATAAAGCGGAAGAACTGTACTGGAGAAACTATAAAACCGTGGCCAGTTTTACTTGACCACTACAGTCTAAAAATGACAATAAACTCGCCGTGCTGTTTGCACTTGGAAATTTATTGCGAGTAGACCAGATGATTCGATCTGCACAGGGTTAGTCCGTCTAAATGACGGATTTTGGTTGTTTAAAGCACCGTAATAGTGAGAAAACGGCGGCTAATTGGCACTTTTGAAGTATTTTTGTCGTGCGGAACAAGTCAGACCAGAATTATCTGACTTGTTTGTAGTATCCTTAAGATAAATTGTCAACAAATTATATTTACAAAAACTAACACTTATTATATAAGCATAATATCCATATAGCTTACACATAACTTATATATAGTTTACAGTTTACCGATAGGTTTGCAGGTTTATTGTGGAGTAGTTTTTCTTGACTTTTTAATACTCTTTGAAATAAATTCAGGGAATGGAAGTTTATTTTGAAATATAAGAATAGAATTTTAGTCAGGGAAAATAAGAAATTTAGGCATTAAAACCTATAAATACCATCGCTAGACTTTATCTGCGAAAGATAATGTCACCAATGTCTATCCATGCGCCCGTCTTGAATTATAAAAAACCGCAAATTCAGATAATAAGTGCACCACTCATGGTTGAATAGGTGGCGAGAGATCAACTGCCCATAGGTGGTATTCTAACGTCGCCAAACAATTAGAGTATGACCATGAGCTATAAGCAGTTGATCGAAGGGCAACGATACCAGATTCAAGCCTATCTGAGCCAACATTTAAGTTACAGAGAGATTGGCAGACGATACCGAAAAGGAAGCCGTGCCAAACGAGTCATTATTCCTAATCGAATTGGCATTGAAGAACGCCCTGAGATAGTGGAGACCAAACAATGTTTTGGCGACTGGGAGGTCGATACTGTTTTAGGTAAACAAGGTACTGGAGCGATTGTTAGCTTGGTTGAGCGAAAGAGTAAGATGTATTTAATCCCCAAGGTGCCCAAGAAAAGTGCTGAAGACGTCTGTCGAGCCGTCGGTGCTATGCTGTGGCGCTATCTTCGTCACTTACATACGATTACCACTGATAACGGAACAGAGTTCTGCGCTCACGAAAGTATCGCCCAGAAGCTCAAGACCGATGTGTATTTTGCTAATCCCTACGCCTCTTGGGAGCGCGGTTTAAATGAAAACTATAATGGTCTGCTGAGGCAATACATCCCTAAGGGAACAGACCTCAGAACAGTGACTGATGAAGAGATTGAGAAGGTGCAAAGGTCGCTAAACCTTAGACCAAGAAAGTGTCTTGGCTATAGACAGCCTGCGGTCGTGTTCGATGAACTACGAAGCGCAGCGTAATTTAGGGAGTGGTGCACTTCATCGTTGAATTCGCGCCTTATTACAATACAGTTATATTTTGTGGAGATTAATGTGGAAATATCGAAATCAGTAGCACAAATGAAATCATCTTACATAAGGGAAATTCTTGCTGCCGCAACGGATCCTAATATGATATCTCTGGCTGGCGGGTTACCAGCTGAAGAAACGTTTCCACTTAAGTCATTTGAGCCAATATTAGCAAAAATGTCCTCAGAGCCAAAAATTTTTCAATATGGCTCCACTGAAGGACATTTACCTCTCATTAACTATCTAAAACAGATGTATCATCTTCCAGCAGAGCATTCACTAGCAATCACTACTGGTTCGCAACAAGGTTTAGATCTTCTAGCTAGAGCATACATAAACCCAGGAGATACTATAGTAATGGAATCTCCGAGTTATTTGGGAGCGATGCAGGTATTTGACTTTGTTCACGCAAATGTACTTAGTGTAAAGCAGACTCAGGAAGGACCTGATATTTTAGAACTTGAAGAAGTTTTTTCAAACAGTTTGCCTAAATTGTTTTATGCAGTACCAGACTTTCATAACCCTACAGGGGTTTCTTGGTCACTAAAAGTCCGCAAAAAAGTGGCTGAGTTGTGTATAAAATATAATGTTACTCTCGTAGAGGATGCTCCTTATCGTGATTTGAGATTCATTGGTGAAAACTTACCTCTTGTATCTGAGTTTTGCATGCAAAACTCAATCGTTTTACGTTCATTCTCAAAGACAGTATCACCCGGACTTAGGGTTGGCGTAATCTCAGGAAAAGCTTCTTATATATCTCCTATTGTTAAGATAAAGCAGGGAGCAGATTTACATACTAGCTTGCCTATCCAATACTTACTTTTAGGTTTTTTAAACAGTGATTCTTACCCAGCCCATATCATTAACCTAAAAAGCATTTATTCTAATCGCTATGATTATTTATCTTCCTTGTTGACAGCTAAGTTGCCACCAAATTGTCAATTCAATCCAATTGAGGGTGGTATGTTTATTTGGTTAGAGCTTCCACAATGTGACCCTATGCACATAGCAAAAGCTTTGATGAGTAATGGAGTAGCTGTTGTCCCAAGTAATGTTTTTTACCATCAATCTGCATCTGTAGTTCCCGCACTTCGATTAAACTTTACAAATTCAACACCAGAAGATTTAGAAAAAGCCGTCGATATTCTTTCACTAACACTGCATAAAGAATTTACGGGGTCTGAAATCGGTTAATACTTTTTTTTAGTCTAATGCGCTTAATGTATTTCATTAGGCGTTGTTTACATCAAGACCCGATTGCTGCTCAGTAAGTTAAGGATACTACGAACAAGTCAGGCAATTTTTCTCTGACTTGTTCTGTGTGCCTGTCTCACTTCAAACATGCCATTTAATCGCTATTTCGGTGCTTTAAACAACCAAAATCCGTCATTTAGACGGACTAACCCTGTGCAGATCGAATCATCTGGTCTACTCGCAATAAATTTCCAAGTGCAAACAGCACGGCGAGTTTATTGTCATTTTTAGACAGACCTTTGTAGATAGCTTTGCGAAAACCAAATTGGCATTTCAATATTCTAAACGGATGCTCAACTTTCGCTCTGATACTCGCCTTTAAGTATTCCGTTCGGATCAGCTGCTTGTTGAGACGGGGATGCTTTTTCCAAGCACGTATCTTGCTAGGCATCTCAGCCACTAACCAATCGACTTTCTTATCCTTTGTTTCTGTGCGCTTTTCTACACCACGGTAGCCCGAGTCGGCTGATACAAAAGATTCATTGCCATGAAGCAGTTCTGGCAACTGGTTTAGATCGTGATCATTGGCAGGTGTGGTGGTGAAGCTATGTATTAAGCCACGTTTTGCATCCACACCGATATGAGCCTTCAAGCCAAAGAACCACTGCCTCCCTTTTTGCGTTTGATGCATTTCGGGATCACGGGCGTTTGATTTATTTTTAGTCGAACTCGCAGCCTCAATGATCGTTGCATCCACGATTGTCCCTTCTTTAAAGTAGATGCCTGAGTCAGACAGCCACTTGTTTACTTCTTTGAAGGGTTTACGACCCAGCTTATGCTTCTCAAGCAAGTGACGGAAATTCATGATGGTCGTGTGGTCTGGGATCGCACCTTTTAATGATAGGCCTGCTGCAAACAGACGCATTGAAGTAATCTCATAGAGTGCATCTTCCATCGCTGAATCACTCATGTTGTACCAGTTCTGCATAAAGTGAATGCGCAGCATAGTAGTGAGAGGGTAAGGACGCCGACCATTGCCAGCTTTTGGGTAGGTAGAACGGTTCAATTTGAGCTTCAAGCTGTTGCCATGGAATCAGCTCATTCATCCGACCAAGGAAAAGCTCTTTGCGGTTTTTACGGCGTTTGCTGGTAAACTAAGAAAGGAACTATGAGATGTCTATTAAAGTGGGTCCGTACCACCTTGTTGGAATAGTCGTCAACGACTTAAAGTCGTACTAACTCAGACCTGATCTGACACTATATTGGTCACGTACACTGATTTACGTTTGATGATGAATCTAAGGCTTTTAAATTCGTTCGTCCCTTAATAGGTGAGCCCGATCCTGTTATAAGGCCCCTATAAGCCTTAACAAGCCACTTACCAACTGTGATCAAAGAGACTCTTTGATCACATCAGCCAAATTAAGTTGGAACTCTTTTCTTTGTATGCTGTGCTTGATTTCCTTATCTTTAAAAACACGCAGGATTACCCGCTTTAAATTCTTAATAGGTAGCATGCCGTGCTTAAAGGTCACTTTTGAATATTCTGCTTTATCCCAATCATTTGAACACCCTATTATATGTAAGTTGGCTTTTGCTCGAGTGACAGCAACATTTAGTAAGTTAGGCTTTTCGTTAACCCATGAAACACCACCACGTTTGCCTGCTTTTTCGGTTGCTCCCATGCAGACTATGACAGTAGTTGCTTCTTTACCTTGAAATGTATGCACCGTCCCAATATTTGCATTAGCGTAATCTTTCATTGCTTGATGTAGAACATTAGCATTGAGATCACTTTCAATTTTAGAGCGCACTTCATCACTAAGCAGTTTCACCATCCACTCAACATGTTCCCTTTTTTTGATCGATTAACCCACTCTTTGCGCAAAGTCGATTCCATATCCTTAAAAGGTGTAATAATAAAAACCCCATCCTTAATAACACTAGGAAAGGCCTTTACTAATAGCTCTAGTAAATTCAGCGCTGTCTCAGCTTCAAGGTAGTTTTTATAGCCATCAATCCGAATGTTGCCGTTTTGCATATCTTCAGATGTGTCAATCCACAAATTTTTTATGTCGACTTGTTCCGGATCTTTAGCGTTTATCATTTTATTGTCATAGGCCATTTCGTTAGAAATAGAGAACATAGGGTCATTACAGCGTCGATGTACTAGCAGAGGCATACCGACCTTACGATCACCAATATACGACACATACGCACCGCCCTGATCGGCTACTGTTTGCGCTGAGCTAGAAGTAACCGCAAACTTCTCAACACCCTCATGTTGCATAAACTCTCTAGCAATTCTTAAGTCTGCCTTTATAGGCGTAGACACAACCGGTTCAACTTGAATTGGGTCGCCAACTAACATTGCATGCTTACTGCGCTGAAGGAGTCCAGCAACATGGTAATTGATAGCTTGCCCTGCCTCATCGACCATAGACAAACCTATAGCACCCTTTTGGTTAAGTGTTGAGAACTGCGCTTCTATTGAAGCCAATGAGGAACTAACAACAGGGAAAAACAAAAATAAGGTAGACCATGCTTTTGATATGTCCTCTTCCTTCATGTCATCCGTATCACCGCTCATGACTTTCATGACTAGGTCTAAATTGGCTAGAATGGATCTTCTCGATTTGAGTATCATTGCTTCATTTAATCGGCACGCGGCACCAAAAAGCTTTCCCTTCGTTTCATTTTGCTCTAGACCACCAAATGGCTGAGACGTATAAATACGTTTAATTGCTTTCTCTTCTGTGGCTCCTTCTTCAGAAAGATTCACGCCAGGATTGTTAGCGGTGCCACCTTTAATACCTACAATCAGATAGTTCTGCTGGTATCCTTCTGACTTTTTAAGCAAATCCTCAAAATCGCATTTGGCTTTTTTAACGTTGCGTCTAGTTTTTTTCATCTTGGCTGGAACCAAACCACTGACGAACGAGTTTATCTATTGAATCCTTGTGCTCAGTCCAATCTTCTGGGGGCAGTATTTTAAGCTTGTCTATAATCACCCGACTTTCGCAACCTTTTTCTACAAGGTCCATCGTCTCAAAAAACCAGTTCAGGGCTTGGCTTCTATAAACACTTGTTTGGGTGATAGCCTCTTTTAGTTCAGGCAACCGCTCATCCTTAAGCTGTTTATTTAGATAAGCATGTATTGTTCGGCCTCTACCATCCTCGGTAACTTCGCTTAATGATTTCCGTAGCTTGTTGAACTCGAACACGTCAGTAGCATTTGATAAATGCCATGATAATTCGGAGAGTTTCTTTTTAAAACGGTTACGATTTCCTTTATTACCAAGCTCTGCACAGAACAGCCCCCACGAGCCTTCTTCAGATACTTCCCTAAAATGCCTAACCTCATCTCTATAATCTTCAAATATGCTTTTTAAGTCTGGTAGTTCCTTGGAAATATTTTCAACGGCTTTATTATTACTCGATGCTACAACTATGCTTGCATCCATTATAGTTGAAATACTGGCCGAGCTCTGATACCAGTCATCATCTTTCTTAAACGCCTCATATATATTTTTTGTCCGTTCAACAAATCGATGAGCTATCACATCTTTCAGTAGCGTTGTTTTCCCTGTGCCAGGTGGGCCATTAACTGGGATCAAAATATTGTTTAGCCCATGTGTAATGCTTTCACTTACAACAAATGCCTGCAAGAAAGATAACCCATACTTTGGATCGCTTGGCCAAGTGGATATAGGGGCAGACTTAAACTTTGATTTGTAAAAATCTTCCTCATTAAGTGGGCTGCTGGGGATGACGGTTTGCTGTTTTTTAATAAACTTTTCATACCCATTCAAATACAACAGCAATGGAAGCGAAAGCGCACCCTCACCTTGAGATAGGTAGAGGCTCAGTGTCAGGGCAAACGCATGAACGTTTCTTGATCAGTTAATACAACATTTGCATTCAATCCGTGTTTGATGAATGATCGTGCCCTTTTGAAGCCGATGACCCTATTAGACCGTATGATGCAGCTAAATGACC
>NZ_JBAKAS010000027.1:0-30648 GCF_038155025.1 Marinomonas sp. TI.3.20
TACGGGCGTACCAGTCCCCGTTAAGCTTATTGATCAGGCATCTTTTAGGGGCTAACCCTCTCCCCTACTAGACTGGTACGGGCGTACCAGTCCCCGTTAAGCTTATTGATCAGGCATCTTTTAGGGGTTAACCCTCTCCCCTACTAGACTGGTACGGGCGTACCAGTCTAAACAGTCTAAACAAACTTCAAAGCAGATCTAGGTAGATTAGGCTGTTGCCTTTAACCACGCGCATTTAGTATAGGTTGAACATATCGAGCCAGGCCCTTAGTTAAAGGAATATTAGATAATTAACGAAACTTATCAAGCACTGGAGAGCTCTATGTTTTTTACAATTACGACTTTAGGATCTAATCCTTTTTCACTACAAATAGACCCAACAACATTCAGTGCATTTTCAGATTGTCTAAAATTTATCAAGGAACAAACATTAGCTCACAGCACAGAGCGGAGCAGTCTTGAGTACTGTGTAACTGACTGGGAAGGAATTCCAGCAAAGCTTATTGAGAATGGTGCTGGGGATTCTCTATGGACTTACATCGATGCGTTAGAGAATAGTTTCAATAGTGATGTAGTTAAATCGGCCGTAATGAGCGATATAAATTTGAGCATGATTAATGAGGCATATGTTGGTATGTTTCGAGACCATGAAGAATTAGGGATTATGCTTGCCAGTGAGCGATTAAATTTTGACGAAGTTGATGATGATTTTGAATTGTATTTTGATTTTGAAAAATATGGTAGATCGATCTTCATCAATGAGATGCGACAAAATAACGGCCATTACTTTCTATCTATGTACTCGATATAAAACAGACCATCCTAAGGTGTTCCACATTAACTTATGAGACCCTAAGCAAGATTTTAATTTTATGGGACTGGTACGCCCGTACCAGTCTGTAGCGGGAAGGCTTTAAGGCTCTTTTTATCTTTAGGCTTCACCTTTAACCCTTATGCTTTGTGTAGAGCACTATCATTTACTTGACGCGATACATCGCCCTCACTCTGAGAAAATAGAGGCATATTTTAAAAAAGATGATTGTTGTGCAACCTATAATAAATTATAAAACTATCGAGTTTTTTGAAGAATACGTACATTTCAAGTCATATCAAGTAACTTCAAAAATCTGTGATTTTGAAGGCACCCCTATTGTTGTGTTCAGTTGCAGTAGTGAAGCGGCTCTAATATTACAAAGTGAATTTGGTGTTGATCCTATATGCTGTTATGAAAGTGATTCAAACAACGCTATCCCTCTTAGTTTGCTAAAGGCATATTGCGCTATTTCTCAAAAATCAGAAATTTCATTTGATGACTGGTATGACATCTTTAAACCAAACGAAATAAATGGAGACTGGATGAAATATCTTTCATCAACCGAAAGAAAAGAATTCAGAGACACTCCAAAAGAATATGTGTGGTCTGTATTAGTTAGCGACGGCGGATTCGCAGTGGCGAACGGTAGGCATTGTGTCAATTTAGAAGGTTTTGCGATAACGAAATATCCGGCACCCAAGTTCTCTATTCATGTTTATGACGAAGACGAAGACTAAAAGGGTACAGAATACATAATCTATTTTTTATGGGCCTACATGGCCCATATACTAAAGAATGAGCACATCATTAATTTTATTCTAGCTCTTCTTAGGTGATTCCACCTTTAACCAAAAGGGGAGGGTGATAGGTTGTGAAATCTGCCCATGATGTTCGCATTCCAATTTAACCCATAATACATCCACTAACTAATTATATGTCTGGGGATGGATATCATGAGCAAGAAGTTTAAAACTACTCGTAATGAGTTCGGTCGCACACCTACAGAGCAAGCCGCTTGGGATAAAATTAACAGTTCTCTAGAAGGCATTTTAACCGGTGAAATTGATCCGATAAATTTTGATTTTAACAACAAATGTATAAACGTAGGTACAGGCGCTGAAATGACCGGTATGAATGCTCAGTTAGCTATAGTGATAGCATCCCTAACTGGTGAGACACGCTTTGTCAGCGCCACAGAAGCACGATCAAGAGGCTGGAACATCAAAGGTGCTAAAGGTTGGCCATTCTCTCGCCCTATTACTTCTAAAGCTGAAGACAGTGACGACGGAGAAGGGGAGACCTCCACACGAGTTTTCTTTAAAACTTATTACTTATTCAACCTTGCTGATATTGAGCATGATTTAAAGCCAATTCTACAAGTTGAAGCTAAACAAGATGAAACTGATCCTTGTGAAGACTGGTTTTATAAAGCCCTCAATACCATTTCAAGCATTACCACGCTTACCAGAGATAACACTTCTGCCTATCACAGCGCGGTGTCTGATTGTATTAACATTCCTCCACATGAGTCATTCCCTTCATGGTCTATTGCTCTAGTTACGGCACTTCACGAATTCGGACACCTTATTGGTATAGGCACAACCTCGCGTGACAACTACGCTAAGTATCGCGGGTTTGAAGAATTGGTAGCTGAAATGACCGCTTTAGTAACTATGCAGCACTTATCATTGAGCTATGAGGCAGGTTTAGTTAGCTATATTGCGTCATGGCTTGATCATGCTAAAACAACGCACAAGGAGCCAATATCAGAAGCTTTCAAAGAGGCTTGCCGACGTTCTGACATTTTAATCAAACACATTAATCAAAAGCACACTATTCAAATGGCTGCGTAACTACAAAGGGCGTCCGTATGGGCGCCTATTCCAATCTATGGCGTACCGTGTAGTACCCAACCATTTCTACTGAAGGATACTCCTTTAACCATCTGGGTGTGTTTATAGCGACTGTGGTCGGCTGTGTCTCTTGGGCGCAAAGAATGACGCGATAATAGCGTCATTACTTAAACACAACAGGAGTTGATGCAATGACTATTACAAGCCTAGAGCCTATATCTCGCGACTTTATAAATTCAAAATATGCAGAAATTAATCACGACGCACAAGAAGCTAAAAAGCTCGTGGATAAATTTAATTCTCATGTCAGAATTTATGATGGTCAATACCAAACTCCACCAGCTGATTTTTCTATCACACCATTAGAATTTATGTGTAAGGTTCTAACCCGCAAACAAGTGCAATTAGAGAAAACATACTTCAGCGTTAGCGGCCAAGTGCATAGCCCAGTCAGCTTTAAAGATCTAATGTTCACTATGGGAAGTGTGTTCCATATACCTAAGGACCATCAATGGCAGGAAGAGATCGGCTTAGGTCTTGATATTTACCAAAAATTTCTTGATAAGCATCAGGCATTTTTTAATAGAATCACTACATATGCCCCTTATAAAGCAATTGTTGACTGCAAAGTTAGAGGTTTTTTAGATGGTCTAAAAGTCTACAAAAAACACGCTAGCATTGCTGCTATAGGTGATTCTCAGTCAATTCAACAGTTATTGGCTTCCTTTGGTGATCAATATGCCGCCCCATCAGGCTCATTACAGGCAGCATTAAATTCCTCTGATGGCTCCGGCTATGTTTTTCCGATTCAATTCGGCGCTCGCTTTGCGAAAATTATATTACCCCTAGAGCTTGCCAACGAAATTAAAAGCTTTACTGATGAGCGTGCCGAGCTGATGAATCAATACGCTGCTATTAAGCTAAATTTAGCCGCTGCCATTAGTGTTTCGATTAAAAAATATTGGGCTGAGAATTTGCTCACATGGCCTCAGCACGACATTAATTGTCTTGCAAGTTTTGGAAGCTCTAACGATAGAATTGAAGAGCTACAGGATGAACTTGAATACAATCAAGGCCTTGTGAAAAAATTCCTAGAGAAAGATATTCCCGACCTTTAATAAGCTTTCAACTTACAAAGCCACCACCAGCATGGTGGCTTTTTACCATGAAAATGTACCTCTAAAACGTCAGTTCTCAATCTTCTTCTAAGGTTTCACCTTTAACCCGTTGGTAATGTTATAGCTCGAGCAACCAGTCCTCCCCGTTTCAAATCATGATTTTTTTATACTAGCTCTATCCTAATTACGAATGGCTAGACGAATAATGAATCATTTAAGTAACATTTTTTACCATGGATCAGGCGAGCTTTTTGACAAATTTGATTTAGCTTATGTAGCTGATAAAAATCTACATAACTTTGGAATTTACTTAACTAGTGATATTGAAGCGGCTGACAATTATCGAGAAAATTCGGCCGGTAAATATGGGGCCGTAGGTGACTATGTTGGCGCTTTATATGAAGTCAAACTCTTAAGCGAATCTAAGATCTTGGGCAGCAGTGGCCATTCCGTTTCATACCTAGACATCATTGCTTTAATAGACGCCTTGTATGAACAAAAACATCCTGAAGCGTCACAGAGCGCTTATGAAACTCTCGTTGATCTAATCGAAAATTGCTTTGAAGAAACTGGTGACTATTGCGATGCCTATGAATATGCCCACGAGATCCTAACAAGACACCCCAACCTAAACGACTTTGATGGTATTGCCCCAGGCTCTCGTACCTTTGATGAATTAGAAGCATTTATACAAGAACTTGAACGACCTGAGTTCTATGACGAGCCAACGACCCGTGAGGTTTATGATTTCTTTTTTTCTACAAAGGAACGAACTCTTTTATTTCATAAAAAAACAGGATTTCAAGGCGTGTACATAACAGACACACCTAATTCAAAAGATGTTCTAGTTATTTGGGACATAAGCGCTGTGAAAATAGTTTCTACTGTCGATCCTAGAGAGGTGGAATTAATTTCACACGAAGAAAAGCTTGATGATTACGCCTAAGGACTAACTAACAATCAATGCAGTAATAGAAAAGGGGGATAGCTTCATTTTCTCCCTTTCCTATTAACCAAAAGAGGCCGTAGGTTGCACCTTTAACCATATGGGTTTGATGATAGCGCTTAAGAAAGCTACCTGAAATGGATCGCCTTAGCTTGTTTACAATTGTCTCATCGCCTACTAACACAGTCTCAGAGGATTAATTATGGACTTATTTACTGAACAAAATAACTTGCTGGAGAAAGGCAAGGAGAACACTGCATTAAGAATCAAAATGGATTTTATAACGGATAAAACCATTCTCGTTATCGATACTAAGTTGGTTTACACATCACTAAACGGCAAAATGGAATTCTACAATACATATTCTTCATCGAAGAATAGGTTTAAAGACTTTAGCATTAATGCAATGGTCTCTTTAGAGAATGATCGGGTGATGTATGATGAAATTCGCTTTGATCCAAGTATTTCCACTAGTGCACTAGATTTAGAAGACCTAATTCTAACCACTAAATCTCTTAAAAGCATTATCACCAAGCTTAATAAAATAAGAGAGAAAGAAGGTTCACCCAGAGACTTTTACGACTATCTTATTCGCTTAGGTCGTGTATTAAAAATTGGCGGATTTTACCTTTCATCTGATACGAAACAAGATGTGTTCTATCCAGGAATAAGGGACTTACCCCAGGTACTAACCGCTGAATACAACAAGATGACCAACCACCAAGTAGTGTCCCTATAACGGAACTAAGAGAGATTGGTACGCCCGTACCAGTCTCTCATTCAATAGGCTTCACCTTTAACCTAGTGGTGTTGCTCATAGCGTCTAGGGCCTAGATATTGCCTTCAAATCATGGGCTTCCTGCATAATTAGCACATAAAGATTAACCGACATAACGGAGCTGTCATGATCACTATTGAATACACTAATGGTATGGACGTTTTTACAGAGCTTGCTGCCCAAGGATACAATGACTTAGCGAAGGAAAAATTTGAAAAGAAACTGAACAGTTGTCTTTCTTCTATGCCTAAAGATAAAACCCCTAAACGCATCGTTGTGTCTTCTGAAGCTGGCGGTTTCGTAGGCCTTACTTACCACTTATTACGAGATTACTATAATGCCGTTTATTTGTATGGCGCTATGCGTAATGCAAAACTACTTTATCAAATGCCTACGGATGTCGAATACATTGACACCAATATCAATAGAAAGTGTCAAACCGAAGAAGAATACAACAAGTCTCATACTCTTAAAAAGGGCGACGTATTATATGAAGCGTCCCGAAGCAATCGCGGCATAACTCGCTTCTATGAAGTTACCAAAGTATCTAAAAGCTTTGTTTGGGTTCAACGCATTGA
Source organism: Marinomonas sp. TI.3.20 (assembly GCF_038155025.1). Lineage (NCBI taxonomy): Bacteria > Pseudomonadati > Pseudomonadota > Gammaproteobacteria > Oceanospirillales > Oceanospirillaceae > Marinomonas > Marinomonas sp. TI.3.20. Next base: position 6,088 of record NZ_JBAKAS010000027.1, read on the forward strand.
GAGCGAGAACATATACAACACTTATTCAAACAGTAATAAAATAGACTATTTTAATGGACGCTGTGTCCCTTCTGTCGGTAAGTATGTGAACGATGAAGTTACTAAGGTTAGAGCCAATGGTAAAAACCAAGTGTCGTCAACGAGTAGCTCTGTCTCTTTATACCCGCTTGAGTACACTGAAGTAGCTAACGTTAAAGTTTTTCGTAGTGTTAGCTGGAGCGATCTAGATTAAAAACCAACGGTCTCTCTTTGATTAAGATGCGGCAAGTCTCTTGCTGCATCTTACCCACCTCCAAAGAAACTATTTCCATCATCTAATTACTTTTTATCAGGTTTCACCTTTAACCGCTCGGCTAGTAGATAGCTGTTAGGTCCGGTCCCTGCATGTCTTTTCTTCTTACCCGTCATAATACCCCCATGCTTTAAACCACTTCTAAGGAGTTCAAACAGATATGCAATCTATTAAATTTTCTATTGGTACAGAGTTTGCGATCGCCCTTATTAATGCCGATGTTTCTGGACTATCAGACGAGGAAGAAGAAGCGTTAGACACCTTCTCTAACAAAGTCATCAAAGAGCACGGCCATGCGCATTTTGCATTATCTGATGACCCCCAGGAATTCGGTAAATGCGCCGTAACAGGTCTACAAAGCAGCGTTACCACTTTGATCTTAAATAAATAATTTTATGGAAGGGGGCCACACTCCTTCCGCACTTCAGCATCTTGTAAGGCTCTAAAATGAAAAACTACAGCAATGATAATGTTAAGCGTTTACTTGCCCTCAATAATATCGATTTAAATATTCTTAGTAAGTCGATCAAAACACTATTCACAGTATCTGCAGATAGACAAGAACAGGCTTGCGCGACTGTGGTAGCTGTAGCTCTATCTTTCTTACACCGTCGTGGCTTCTCTCAAGCAAAGGTTGCTTTCGGGGAGTCGGCATGGCGCATTGATGGGAAAAACGCGAATGCCGTCATCGCGCATTCTAAGCGGGCGACATCACACTGTGACGTGACCACGGACATGCCGACTGCTAACTACCATGCTTGGATTCAAATCAGCCCTATATATAACCTTGATTTGACTACCTACCAGCTTCCTATGAAAGCTGAAGCTATGGATAAAATAGATGGTGAAATTACGCCAGTTAATTGGGCTCCTGATTATCTATGCTTTAGTACTCGAGAGATGGGGCAATTCGAGACTGTACGAGATAGTTATAAGTCCGGTGAATTCTGGTATTTACGTGATGACAATATTCTCGACGAGCATGCACCTTTGGGTAAAACACTGGGTTTCCCAACAAACACTAACAACTTTCTTGATTTTGTTGATCCAGCGGATGTAGACAGCCTTGAAGTCATTTACGACGGTATTTTAGAAGGCAGTCTAGCCAATGTAAGTGGCTTATTTGGTAACGTTCGAATCTAACTTGATACACACCTCTCTTATTCCACAGTGAGGTGTTTCTCCGCACCTTTCTCACTTTCAAATTCAGCTACATGACAGGCCCCATTCATACTTAGGCTTTGCCTTTAACCCTTACGGGGAGTGTATAGCTATCTTAGTCCTCCCAAGTCAAAACCGATCATCTTTCAGCGCGATAATTACGTTATTAGTTAATTATCAGTGAAGGGGTTAAACATGCTTTATACGAAAACTTTCAAAGAACATGCTGTAGGTGGCTATCATGATTCTTCTGCCTATGAAAGGTCCGCGACTATTGACAGCATTAATGAATACCCAAAATGGAAAGAAGCCTTCAATCTGACAGTACAAACTAAAATCCACGGCGATCGTCACATCATTTATAAAATGCACAAGGAAGATTGTGCCGACGGCACTTACATAAAGAAAGACCAAAACGATGAGCACCTATATATCGATGGCAAGCTTCAATACCTTTCTTTCGAGGAGAAATGTGTAATGCTAGGCGCTAACCGGTTTAGTTATTGGTTTGCTGCTTTTGATTCAATTACGGGCTTATGCGTAGCTAGAACACAAGATGAATGGGGTTGTTTGTTAGTCCTTGTAGCAGACGAATACCGAAATCTAGGCATTGGCTCCTCTCTTGTACAAATGACCCTTAGACGCAACCCTGAAGCCTATTCGGGCGGGTTTACCCCTCAAGGCTTTCATAATCGTCACCGCGCCTTTTCCAACATCGTGCGTGAAGATTTTGCCGCTGGTGGCTATCGAAAAGCATATTTGGAAGGATCTCTCTCAATCTCAACTATTCGCTTAATACGTGACTCTTTAAAACCAGCGAAAAGTAAAATCCGTTCTATACCGCAACACTTATTTGAACCAAATGACCCTTCTAAAATTATGTACTACTCTGATGGTGGAGCTACTTATTCATACCATACCGACTCTCTAATGGTTGGAGATATCAGAGAGGAATCATGGGGCAGTCGTAAAATTTTAGAAAAGTGCCTTGGATTCGTTTTTATCATGGAGGCTATGAATACACCACCTAGACTACTACGTTATACCGGCATGACCCCAAAGCACACTTTAGACATTCTGTTTTTAGCTATGGGACAACTAGCCGGTAAGAGCGTTTACATTGACACTGAAGACGCCAAGAATCTTGAACTTGAAAGAGATCCTCGGTTCATAAGCACAAGTAACAAGGCTGATTCTAACGGTAGGCTTTCATTTACAGTTGCGGTTGATACCTCTTTGGTTATGCATAAATTCAACTCAGCACACAACCATCTTATAAAGCGTTTTGACGAGTACAATGAAAAAGAATCATTGATTTTTGAATCCCTCGATGCCATGAGTGAAAGCGCTTAAATTATCAATATCATTCTTATCTAGGCCCGTTCAGGGCCTTTTATTCACCTTAGGATTCTCCTTTAACCATTACATTTAGTTGATAGCTAAACAGATCTGCTTCCAATTCCTACGACCCGTTACTAACGCATAATTACACCATCAAAACGTTATTTTGCTATGGGTTACATAATGATTTCAATCGAATACTCACAAGAAACTGACCTCTTCGAGACTCTTAAAGCTAAGGGCTACAATGATTTACAAAAAGCGAATTTCATTTCTAAATTGATGGCTTGTATTGATCAAGTGCCTAATGATGCTCAGCCTTGCCGCATTGTTGTATCGAATAATAAAACTGGCTTTGTTGGTATCACAGCGCCAAATAAACGCGGTCAATACACTGGCGCCTATTTGCATGGAGCTATGACACGAGCAAGGCGCTTATTTGAAACCTCAAATGAAGTCCAATGGATAATCAACGATATTGAATTGCAATGTAAAAAACTACACGCTACTTGCGACACAAACGATGCCGATTCAAACAAGCGCTTTACCGATCATGGTTCGTTGACTATCCACTAACCTGTATACCTATATTTTTACTCATCTAAGGATTTTGAGCATGAAAATATTTTCATTTAAGTCTTATCTGAAACACCTAGAAACCATCACTCATTTAGCGTTTTCCCGCGAAGCTGCTGAGGAAACAATTGCTAATCTTCTGCAAAGAAACCCAGAGACGAAGGTAACTAAAATTATTGAGAGAGAGCACAACGACCTGCTGGTGGCTCTACCTGCTCCTGGCGGCACCGTTCACCTGTCTGTTAAAGACTCTGTGTTTATCGGTCGCTCGCACAAGCTAGGCAGTCAAATTGGTTTTGATTATTTCTACAGCTGGCCAGAAACTCAAGAACAAGCCAAACATAAGCTGCAAGAGCGCATTACTCTTATTCAGCATGGTGAGTACCCACATCCTTTATAATATTTTTAAATATTCGCTTTGTTGGGGGGGAGGGTAGCACCTCCTCAATGATAACCTATCACTATCTCGATCAAATCCACCAGCTATTAGGCTAGCCTTTAACCCCATGGGCTACGTATAGACTCTAAGCGGCAACTCTCATTTTCTAACCTCCTTGTAATGAGAGAATAACCCTATCTTAAACGGGCAGGAGATAGTTCTCTTTGCCAAACTTAATTGGGGATTTTATGTTATCTACTGGTTTAAGCTCAGCAAAGCGCGCTCTTACTATTAACGAACGCATTAACTTACGCTATATCCTTGCATCAACAGCTTGTTTTAAGCCATTAGATCTCCTTAAAATTAACTTTGAAATTGATGCAATACAGAGATGGCGAAAAATTTATGCTCCTCTATCTACTCTTAAAGACCATGGTCCAATGGTTTTTAAAGTGCAGCGACTTAATCACAACCGCACTATACCAAATGAAACTCAGATAGCTGCCTTAGGCATTCTTAATGCCATTTCGTTCGGCATTCAAAGTGGCGCTGAACATTTAGCTCACAGCGCTCTATGTGGTGACAAACTAAGCCTACAATCACAAGCATTGCTTAAGATGGCCTCCTTAAACTCTTACGCAAATCTTAATTCAATTGGGAAGCTTTACCCTGCTAAAAATCGAATTAAGTCCACCGCCGCTTCGTACGGCTTTCGTCTAGGCTGGTTTTAGCCGCTGGGTGAAAGTCTTAGCCCACTTTGGTGGGCTAAGACACAATCAAACGACATTAACCTTTAACCCATAGGCTAGGTTGATAGTCTCTCAGTTCTGCAAAGCCAAATTACTCCTACTCATTTGCGAAAATAGTTCCATCACCCAGCTTTTTAGAAGGTAGTTATTATGACTCTCAAGCCGAAACAATCTCTTTTGCAAATCCGAGAGATGCAACAACAAGCCATTGGCATGAATGATTATCAAATAGACGAGTTAACGTCTGGGCTATGCCGCACAGACCTTGCCCGATTCTTTGAAGATACAGAGGAGTTTTTTCTTGATAGCCCATGTAAAGGTCTTAGCAGAAAGGCTGAACGATCTATGCGTATATCAAAACGCTGGATTGCTGAAAACTCTATGCGAGTACATCACGAACTGTTTGGATATGGATCTTGCTATACCAATGACGCTGAAACGCTACATGCATTTGTACATCTTAGCGTTGATGGTTGCCCACGCATTACCACCTTTGATAAAAATGGTTTTTGTGGACACAGTGACTACAGGGATGACGTTAAGATTGAACAAGAGCTTTATTCTCATGGCATGATCAAGCCGCACCCTAAACCCAATTTTCTCGATGACGTGTTTACCGGTTTGTACTCATCTTCAGCCGCCTAATCATTTCCACTTTAAACGCTACCAGTGTTATCACGGATACCCATTTTTAATAGCGCCTTAGACGGCGTTATTTAAAACTACGAATTGGCTGGTGGTTCTAGCATCAGAGACATCTAATTTTAGGGGGCTCCCCCTTTAACCAAATCGAGTTGTTAATAGCATTAGCATTCTCCGGCAGACAGCAATTCATCTCTTTTCTGAGAAAATAACTCATCGAATAAACAAACCACTACCTAGGGGATAATAATCATGATCGGTCAAGAAAAGGTAAAAATTAAATCGATACTAATTGAGCAACTTGAAGGTAGACCATCAAAGCGGCTTACTCACAGCGTTCAAGATGCTATTAACGCAATGAGCTTTCTAGCCATGAGCGGAGATCACTACAAAGGCAGCTTTACCATTACGTGGGACAATGGGGGCTGTTACAAGGGGACCTTGGTGTTTCATAAAAATATGCGTGTCATTAACCCCCTTGTTCTTGCGAAGGAATATTTAGAACGCTGTGTTGATGAAGACTTCCAATATGGAAATTTTAACAACCAGGCATCAGAGGTACTTAACGAGTATTTCTAAACTAATAAGGCTAGTTTCAAAACTAGCTTAATTAGGCCTATGGCCTTTAACCGATTTGGGTAGGTTATAGAGGAAAAGGTAGGTTTTACATCCCTTATCTTCGCATGGCTGTATATTAGATACATATCTAGTGAAGAGGGGAAACACCATGAAAAAGTCAAAAAAACAACGCAACCAAAAAAAGGCATCAATCTTTGGCACTATCAAAGCGGGAATATTAGATGGAATTAAAGACCTTGCTAAAGACGCTACAAAACAGGTTGGTATTGTCGCTATTACGCTAATAACAGCCACGTCTTTGAACGTAAGCAATGCTCTAGGGGATAATTCTTCTCATAAGGAAGATATGAAATCTGCTGTATTTGTAGGTGAGGCGCAATGCGAAGGCTTAAGCTTTCCTATAGAAGTTAAACCAAGTCAAAGCGTAAGCTCGCTTCAAGCACTACAAGCCCTAGTAAAAAACAGCAAAGCAAGTGGCTGTAAGATTCTCATAAAAGAAGTTAAATAAATCTCAAATTGACTGCCGCAACGCACTTTGTGCGGCAGCAGCCATCTTCTCAGGACAGAGATTAAAAACACCCATTAAAAAATAGCTGGTGGAGAGCCGCATAATCAGCATCCAAAATAGTTTCACTCTGAATGAATTCAATGGCACAATTATAATCAATCGCATTAAATCAGTTAATCTACTTAGGTTTCACCTTTAACCTTCATGGTTTTTTATAGCGATCATGGTCAGCCTTAAAACTTAAAATTCGTATCCTCCAGCATAATAAAGACATCTTAAATACTTACATTTAATTGTGGAGCTTAATCATGAGTAAAGGGTCACTAGTAAAAGTTATTATTATTGGTAATGCTGGCAGCGATGCGGAGCTTCGATTTATGCCTTCTGGCGCTGCTGTTGCAAACGTAAACATTGCAACTTCGGAAAGCTGGCGAGATAAACAGACCGGTCAAATGCAAGAACGTACCGAGTGGCACCGAGTTGTCTTTATGGATATAGGTAATTACCGTCTAGGCCAGATAGCCGGAGACCACATCAAGAAAGGTAGTAAAGTATATGTGGAAGGTACTTTACGCACTCGAAGCTGGGAGAAGGACGGCATTACACGCTATACAACGGAAGTTATAGTCAGTGAATTTCAATTTCTGGATAGCCGCCACTCTGAAGATCAGGATGACGTTGGAAATCATCAGAGATCAGGACAGGGAACCCCCAATATGCCATCGAACAACCAGACCAACAACAATAACGGGTATAACCAGGCTAACAATGGGTTTAACCAGGCTAATATTGGGTTTAACCAGAACATCACGTAGAGTAATGCTAAATTCATAATTCAATAAGGGGCACCCCCCCTTATTGAATAGGGCGTTTTAGGCTTATCAGCCTTTAACCTTGTTGGTGGTGTCTATAGGCGGTTCGATCTCTTTCTTAAATTGTTAATTCATTAATAAACGATAATGGATTCAACAACTTAAGGAGATTTTTAAATGAGAATTCAGAAGATTTTACAAGGGATGTCATTTATTTTGCCAGTCATCGCTCTAATGACCGGTGCTATTCACATTGGACTTAATGGCGGTATCGAAGGCTCTGAAACACCAAAACTATTATTTGGACATTTTATTCTTTCAGTAGCGGCTTATGTTTCTATTAAAACAACACAATTTATTATTAATTATTTCGGAGTCAATGATGGTTAGAAAGTTTACCCCGTGGGGGCCAGCTCAAAGCTCACAAGATATTATTGTTGGGACTTACGACCATCGCGGGATATTCACATATGAACACCCACACAACTCTACGAGCACTAAGCGAGGGCTGTTAGCCCTGCTTACAAGTGGTATCTCTAAGACAACAGTAGTTAGAAATTCTGAAGGGCGCCTTGGCACTATCTCGGAATTAGTCGCATAATTTTATAAAAAAGGAATATTGTATGTATTTATTAATTTTGAACCTTGTTGTAACTGGCCAATTTCCAAAGCAACTAACCATGGAAATGTATATTGATAAGAAAACATGTGAGGAACATCGCATAATCGAACAAAAGAAAATGGACAAAGACAGATTATCACCAGAGTATGCAGATGTTAAAACCGCTGTACTGAAATGTAAAAAAGCATAATCCAAAATAGCCCCGTAACGGGGCTTTTTTCATAAAGTATTAGCTTCATATAATTTCAGCCCCATCTATTTAAGGCTTTCGCCTTGAACCTTGGACTTATTCATAGCATCGATGAATCAATACAAGTCAGATAACCAACCAAAAAATGGATAATTGTCGTACTGACTTACTTAGCTATGGAGTTACCAATGCCCGAAAAATACTATTACTTATTTGGTCTTGCTACGGTCGCAATGCCTATCATTCAGTTTCTAATTCATTCAACACTTAATTGGCATGAGAAACGCTCTGTTAAAAGAATAAATAAAATTTGGAAGTGATATGAATATAAATAAAGTTTTTAGAGCTGAAAAGGAATCAGACGATATTGTATTAACATCAACTCACGCAATTAGAGCAGTCAAAAGCAAAGACGTTGATCGCTTCTCACGCAACGCAAAAGTAATAATAAGAAATAATGAAAACAATTTATGGGTAGTGGCAACAGTTCAAGGCGATCGCTCGTTGAAAAAAAATGAGATCACTTTATCTTATGATCTTGCAGTTGAGCTTAAAATTGACATGAGCGCTACTTTTTATAAGACAAAGAAAGCACCAGCAACGGTTAATCTTACTTTATCCAAAGCAGGTTTTTTGGCCACGTATTTCGTAGGCTTAAAATCTAATGACCAAACAACGAGAACTAGCGCAATTTTAGCAATAGTAGGAGTGGTTAACCTTTGTTACACGGTCTTAATTGATGCCTGTTCTTTTACTGAATATGTTAGTAAAAAAGTGATTTCAGCTTTTCCTATAATTGTCCACGCCATACAAAAAATGTTCGGTGGATAAAAACACTTATGACCTGCTTCTACAGGGGTCACATTTTTCTTGCATTAGGCTAATGCCTTTAACCAAATAACGTACATAAAGCAATTATTTCATTATGCACAATAAATATGATATTTTTATTGTATAAATACTGACAGGGATACACACAGTGATTACATCAATTGTTCTTTGGTCAAAAGCAGCTGCTTTTAAAGGGTACTTCAAATCCGAGGAGGGGGCCGATATTGGATCTATCTCTCTACAGAAGGGACGACCTATTGTTATTTCTTCAGAAAATTTCGAGCAAAGACAACTTATAGATGCTATCACTAGCACTGGCATTTCCTTAGAAAAAAAATATACAAAAGCCCAGATTTATTCCCTGTTACTAAAATTAAATGCGAAGTTCTCTTTGTCCGGAGACCTCGCTGAAAATTCCAATCTTACTGCAATTGTTGACACGAAAGCACTTTATAACAATCTGATCAACTCTGAGAATTACAAACTATATTCGAAGCAGATTGAAGTCAGATGTCAGTCAACAGAATTATATAAAAGCTTATCAAAGACATTTAACGGCTGCACGATAACGATAGATGAAACTCTAAATTCAGATCTTTCGATTATAAATTCGGAACATGTCATCGACTTATCAGTCATCACTCATGAGTCTATGCTATCTGAAGAAAGCCTCAGCATTGCAATTAATAAAATTGAATTAATTAAACAAAAAATTAAATCAGACAATAGAAATCAAAATAAACATATGTTTGCCTTCATACGATTGAATCCAGAATACAGCATACCATTTGATTTAAATGTAGAAGGCCTTCTAAAGTCATATCTAATTTCTTTAAACATCAAATATATAGATTTACCGGTATCTAACGACTTATTTTATAAGCTTTGCATGCTGTCCTATTTGGATACCCACAAACAGTTTCCTGTCTCCTTTTGCGGATCATTAACAGCATATGATAGGCAAAAGAGCGTAGAAAGCATGGTTTCCTACAACCAGAAAATTGATGGTCAACGGCCATACGCTGCTATTCTATCTATTCCCGATATTTCACATAGCACTGCTCAACGAGCTATTAATCAAGGCTTAAGTCTTGCAAATCTCTGCTCTATGACTGAGCAACAGTTATCGAAAACTCTCCTCCTTTCTCCTCGTCTATCCAAAAAGATCTATGATTACCTGCACAGGTACTAATAGGTACTAATTGGTTTAATAGGATTAATTGTATTATTAGAGCTAATGACAATATAATAACTACCATTATTAATAGCCAGGTTCGACTGAACCTATGATACATATAGCTCTAACGAGGCACTTTGATGAATCTTAAATCTATAACTATTACGGCTGCATGCATCTTAACAGCTGGATGCTCGTTCAATAAGCCTATGAGTAACACTGATACAAACAAAATAAACGAACATATTAGAGCCGCACCAATTAGCAATGCAGCACCAGTAGTAGAGTTAACTGAAAGACTTGGATATAAACCTTTGGGAACAGTGGATGCAGTTACCAGCTTAAAGAGACTCGATGCTCAAGCACAGAAACACTATCTTTCTACTAGTCCACGCGACGTAGCTAATTTGGTTTTTGATAAAATGATTTACATCGATAAAGGCAACCCATCGACAAACTTGAGAGGCATGTCTCTGAAGATTTCTAGAGGTGACAGCAGACTGATTACAGCTGATGATATAGATATTCGCTACTCTGGGCTATCTATGCCAATTAGAGTGACTTACTCACTTACACAGCATCTCGTCGTAAATGGGAAGGATTTCGGTGTAATCGAACCTGAGACCAGTCCAGCTGGATGGACAAAATTAGCTGTTGAGAAAAAGAACTACGAAGGGCATTTCATTGAGGCGTATATCCCTATTTCACTTCAATCACATATTGGTGCAAGAATTTACTATTAATAATTAATCGCGCCTACTTCCATAGGCGCGTTTCATCACCTTCATAAATACTCCTTAGAAGCATCCACGCTAGTTTTTTAGCATACTGGCGCCTTATAACCTCCGTTTGCGAATTATATCCAGCTAATTCATACAAAGCTTTTTCTATCGCCTTATATGGATCTTGATTTTTTACTATTTCTCGTACTGCTACTTTTTTGCTTGCCTCGTAAAACGGGAATAACACAAACGCAGAAGCGACCCCGTTTGCGCAGTCATTCCATCGTATATCGAATGGCGACATATATTGACTCAATACTTTTAAATGAGTCTCATTGACGGAGTATTTACCAATATCCCAAGTTCCAGACCCTTTAGATCTTATCGCCATTCCATTGTAGCCGCCCTCGGTCAGTTTGATTAAATTAAATGCATTTCCAGATATACCTGTACTTTTTTCCAATCGATTTGAGCAACTATCTAGACCTACTTGGGGCGTATAGCCACTAGGCGGAGACTTCATGCTCATAATTTGATCTACCGAATAGTCTTTACCACCATACTGGTAAGTGGCTGCAGCGGCCTCCACACTTTTTAATGGTAATAGAATTGACACGATTAACACGGTTGTTATATATTTCTTTCGCATTATTGCATTTATCTTCATTAGCTAAGTTAAAGCAATTAGAGCATAAAATAAGGACCAAAAAGAGTCCTAAATCTGATTTTTTTTTGCATAAGTTATCTGGATAAAATCTAATGGATGTTTTCGCAACTACCCTCATTGCACGTGATTTCGTGTGTGCAAATGAATGGCACTCTCATCACACAACTGTAATAACAGATAGGGATAAACCCCTTAAAACCTACCTTCTTGAGCGGTGTGGACTACAAGTCACTAACGAATTGATTAAAACAGCGACATTCACACTAAGCGCAAACAGTAAAATATTAGCTCGAGATTGGCTCGTTCTATCCTCTTTAAATCATATCGATCGCACAGAGTCCCTGAGCATAGACTTTTTATTCGGAAAAATGTGGATGTTGACAGATCTACGATCAATCCTTGGGGTTTCATCTTGTGGATCGAGTAATGAGTCAATAATTAAATCTTTTGAAAGACTGAATGACATTGAATTCACGTTCAAAGTAAAGCTGGCGACTGGAGAAATTTTTTTTCCTTTAGGTGATAGCTTCAAGATTTTCATGCAAGAACCCAGACCAAACAATTCAGTTTCTGCGGCTAAACGGTCACGGGAGTGGTCTCATGCTTTTTCCGAGGCATGGAGACTATTTACGAATTACGCGATTGAAACAAAATTTGATATGGAATCGCTTGCCAGTGTACGACGAAATCCAGTAGCTTTAGCTTTAGCTATTCATAAAACAACGAAAGCTTTATCTGTTAAAGGAATTTTCAAATCAAAAATTAAGACAATTATTACTACTTTTATGCCTTTTGAAATTGACGATTGGGGCATGTCACCAAAGCTAAGAAATAATTTATTACGAAAACTCCAACGCGCTGCTAGCCTAATAAATGCGAAAATAGAGAATCGAAGCCAGCGTAAACGTCAAAGAAGCCTATATAGGCTAATGGACTACTTCAACTTCTCCGCTTAGCCCCCTCACTACCAGAACAAAACCTTCCCAACCTAAACCATTACAGTACGACAATCATCACTTACCGCCTCACATAGAAAGCCCTAGGGCCGCCATGCGTCTAACTGCGCGTTTAATTTAGAACATATAATCACGTGAAAGCTCACACTCAATCCCTTCATGCAAACCCATAACAAGAACCTATATAGATTCGCTTTACCAAACTAATTCCTTATATAAGCTATTTCTAATTCCGAGGTTTGCAACACTACTAAGAGCTAAGCAACATCTAGACGAGTAAAACATAAGCTAAACTGTTGCTAATTGAAGCAAATAAGTAGCTTACAAAAACTAGGGCGGTTAAAAAATACTAAAATATCTCTTAAACTCAGGCAGCATCACTGTCTACACATGGAGATTGTTTGTTATTGAAGTATATCGTTATCTATAGAATATAAATTAATGCTTTAGTATCAAAAATGTCAGTATTGATAGTAGGGTGGGTGTTTATTTTAAATAGAAAATTAAGGCGAAACGAGGGGGATACCGTTGTTACTAAAGCAACTCTATTTAGTCTTACTATTTGATAACTATCCCTCAACTTACTATTGACTAAACTCAACTTTCGATTTAATATTTCTCTCAACATTTGGATAGATGCGAACGAATTTTTTAAATTCTTATGCATTCCAGATATTTTATGCAAGGCCCTTTATAGGGTCTTTTTTTTTCTTAAATTTTAATTGTCCCAATTTCGGGCTTTTACATAAAAAACTCAAATCAACATTATCTAGAATTATTCTCTACGAGCCAATTAGCCATATCAGAATTTCATCCTCGAAACACCTTAAGCGTGCTAGAACATCTCTATGTAAACCTTTATGAACTTGAACTGAGAAACTCAGTGTTCACCCACTCATATCAGACACAAAGACACATCTGTTTAACAGACTTCCCATACGACATACCAATAGCATCGAATGCGCCACAACGTCTTACCTCGCCGTTTATTCCCCAGGTAATATGATTTCTCACCAGATCTAATAAAATTAGATTTTTATACAAACTTGCCATTTAAACCTACCCTTTATGAAAGAAGCACGAGTATCTTGATATTCGACACATTAAGAAAGGGAGAGACAATTCATTACACAGGTGAGTTACTACGAGACTGGGAGGACATTAAGTCATCTACCTGAACGAGCCTGATATTCAACGGAATCATTTCTGGATATCAGAGATTAAATTACAATGTCACAGCTCATCTTAACTAGAGTTATAAGAGACTTCATCTCAGACGAGACCCAAACCAGGAGAGCTTTAAGCCTTCAATATGCACGAGCAATTCATTGAACGACATCATTTTGCATACTAAAGATTAAATTGTAATGTCATAGTTCATCAGAACTAAATCGGGAGCTATATCAGAGCTTGAACAGGTTAGATCATATCCAGACGAGGAGAGCTTTAAGCCCTCTAACTGGACGAGCCAGCCATTCAACGACATCATCTTTGCATACTAAAGATTAAATTATAATGTGACAGTTTATCATAACTAGAACAGCAGCTATATCAGACCTTTCTTAGGTAAGATCAACGGGAGCCGTATCAACCCTTATCACAGGCGCTTCCACAATCAGTAGGGGAGAGCCTCCAACGCTTCTTACAGCACAGAAGCTTTATCAAGCTTTGACACAAGCGAGATCACAGCCAGTAAGGAGTGCTTTAACATTTTTTCTCACTCCATACTTAATCACAAAGATTTCCAGCTAGTACTTTTAGACTTTAGCTCTTGATCGTTCTGACACCCTAAAACGTGAACCAAATATACTTTATGAGTTGAAAAATCTCTCCAAAAATTTAACTACCTTTAACTATAATCACACACAATAAATAACTATTGATAATGTTAAAAGCATATTGTCATCATGCGCTTTTGGTAGGATTTAATTTTAAGATTAAGCTTGTTAGTCTTGATACAATGCTTGGAGTGCGGCATCCATCAATATATTAATAGAAACAAATACAAGTAGATAAGTTATTCGAATTTTTAATCTATAAAGCAACATCAATTCAGCTCATATTCACTACATTGATGGAGTATTTAATTTTACTTTTGCTTTGACATCAGCCAATACTGATTCAACGTCCGAAATGCGCTTAACAACTTTTTCTACATTTTCTTCCGCTACTTTTACAATGCGCATCAAGTTTATAAGCTCTTCATCTTTTTCATATTTAAGTTTCTTACGTCCTCCCGTAGACTTATCACCATAATCTCTCTTCTGAGTTATCATTGAACTGTGCCCCATGGCAGCTGAAGTTAGCAAAGCTCCATTAGCCTCCTCAAAAGCAAGCTTAAACTCATGCCTTATAGTTGTCATAACAGGATTTAGCTTTACACCAATTATCTGCTCAACATCCAATTCATTAAGGCACTTTCTATGCAGGTTGGCAGCAGATTTCACTATTGCAAAATAATCGCTCATTTCTCCAAATTTTTTCAACTTTAAGAAGGCTTTAGCTAGATCCATACCATTGTGTAAACGAGGGTATATCAAAGTCCTGTAATCACCATTAGCCCTGCCATTACTGTTCTTGCCATTTATTATTTGAACATTCACAACCCCCCCATCAATCGATACGTTCAACCCTCTTAATTCCTTCATTCTATAGCCAAGTAAAGGCCCTGCAATAAGGTGCAAGGTCAAAAAGTCCTTTGCGTATTTATTAGACTTCCATTCACAATTTCTGACATTTCGAGCAACCGCCAGCCTTAGCTCTTTAGGATAAAATTTCGCTTTAGCTGACCGAGTAAAGCGCTTATTAATTTCCAATTTTTTAGAATCAATTTTCAAGCCTAGTTGAGCCGCCTTCCATTTAAGAGCCGCCCTATATTTGCGCACTGTGTTGGTCTTCAGTTTATTTTCAAATAGCTTATGTAAAGCATAAATATGCATTTCCTTAAGCTCATTTTCATTAGCCAAACCAACATACTGCCCCCACTTCCTTACAATACAATCTATCTTGTACTGATAATCATTATCAGTACCGAGTGTTCTAGTGATTATGGTAGACGCCGTATTTTCTTTCACAACATACCCCTAAATTAATACTTACTTACATGTTACTTTTTTGAGATTAAGCATTCTATCATGTAGAATTGGTATTACATCCATTAGAGTGTTTAAACCATTTAAAGGTAATTCTGTGAAAAATATTGTATTTCCGTTAGCGATCGTAGCTGCCAGCTTAACTGGCTGTTCAACGAGCAAAGGCCCCTCTGTCAATCCATCGGATATGGCAACTGAGGAATTTAGAATTCAGATGCAAGATATTGCAGACAGAACGGTTTCCTTAATTGATCAATCAAGAGTGCTGGTACAGGTAAATGACCCAGATACAGACTGGTTAGATAGCGTAGATAAAAACGACCCGATTAACCAAATTGCATCGTTAGGTTATGTTGATGGCGTTTGGATAGGGACTTTTGAAAACTTAATAAATGAGGTTGCCAAGAGATCCGGATATCACTTTTACGACTGGCTAGGCGATAGAAGCATTTTGGATTACAACATTACTATCCCAGCAAATAAATCCACATTAATCGAACTTCTTTCGCAGGGCTATTCTCATGTACCAAATGGACAAATCGATCTCGTTATTCGTCAAAAAGAAAAAGCTATTATCCTACGCAGTAAGTGCGCCACTACTGACTCTTGTGACGGGTTGCGCAGGCTATCAAACGGCATCCCTAGATTACCAAAAACCACTATCCATAAATAATTTTTGCTTGTCTGTTGACCAACCCCCTGTAGCTCTTCTAACTGCAATCGGAGAGAGTCGTTTAGATACTTATAAAGAACCGAGTCAATTTTTTGTTACGAACTTGGAAGATAAAAATGAAGACAAAAATGATGCTTACGAACAGGGCTACAAGGTAGGTGTAAGTGTAGGCGAAGGTGACACCAATCCAAAGCTATGGACTGAAGCTCTTAACATAGCTCAAGGGCCATTGGACGCCATTTATAACTATAGATCTATTATGTATGACACGCTTGTCCTACCTAAACGACTTCAGATTATCCAAGGCGGGAGGAAGAAGCATGATAATTTCTTAACCCAAAATGGGTACACACTAAATGTTATCGGTGATTTTGAAATCGCGAATAATCCAATCACTTGGCGTGATTGGTTTCCAAAGTTGGAATCTAAAATAACTGTTCCAGAGGTCCAGGAATTTCCTATTACTTCTATTACTCAAAAGTCGTGGAGTGATGGCTTAGAAAAAGGGTATCTGCAAGGTGTCTGTCTAACCTATCTTGATTTTCTGCAGGCTATGAAGTACCTAGATTCCGATTTTAGAGAAAGGTTTACATACGTCTTGGCATCACAAAGAGGATTAACAAAAGGACCTGAGTTGAGTGAAATTAAAATTCCTCTCGAGCTTAAAAAGAAATCAGCTGAAATCGATAGAAAAATAACAAAGCTTACTGATAAAGGTAATTTTGTTGAGAAAGAAGCGTGGGGGAAAATGGGGCAGTGATACTCATAAATTTCGTTATATCAACAAAGATTACAGGTTCATTTAGTGGAATTCCTATAGTATGAATTTATCATTTATTGAAAGTGAAACACCGTACTTCAACTTTGCGTATCAAGGCTCTAGATCTGAGCAAAAAGAGTGGGATTATGAAGCCATTTTTGACTTGCTAGTCTCATGCTTTCATAACAAAGATGTCTCGGATATTTATCTTGCTCACGATGCGCCCATTATCATTCAAGTGTCTGGCGATAACTATATTGCTAATCTAAATAATACTGAATCACTACCTGAGATGTTAGAAGTTGACAGTGAAGTACTAGAGAACTTCTATGAGAGAAACCACAACCTTGTAACCCAACTAACTAAGCAGCGAAAATCATCTTCCGGCAATCTTGTACTTAAGCCAGCGAGCGGTGAGAAGATTAGGTTTAGACTGGAAGGAATGCGTTGGTCAAATGGTCCTGCTGTTGAAGGTAACGATGTTTGCCTCCGACCTTTGCGTCCACCTACGTTGTTAAAAGACTTAAATGTTTCGGAATTCTCTAAGCGCATCGTTAATGTTAAAGAAGGAATTGTTTTTGTTAATGGACCTACTGGTTCAGGTAAGTCGACGTATCTTGCTGCCATTCTAGTAGAAAGAAGTTTGCTGTGGCGCGACATGATTTACACAGCTGAAGATCCATGTGAATACGATATGCAAAACATACGAAACCAAATTGGTTTCATAAAACAGCATGACGCAAACAATGACTCAACCGGTGGTTTTGCTGCTTGTTTAAAATCATTTCTTCGTAAGCACCCGAAGGCTATTCTATTAGGAGAAATGCGCGATCAGGAAAGCGTTAAGTACGGAATATTAACAGCTAAAACAAAACACCAACTATTCACAACTCTGCATTGCGATAGACCTTGGCAAATCTACGAACGCTTGCTTGATGAAATGCCTGATTCAGTAAAATCTTCTACGTTCCGAGATTTAATAGAATACTCGGGGGCCATAGTGTCTCAAAGATTAATTAAGACATCTATTGCTGGCACCATTGCAATACAAGATGTTTTTTATTTCACAGAAAATGACAAGCTGATGTTAGTTGAAGCCGCGCAAAGCTCATTTAAATCTAACGGTGATTTTTCAGGTTTCGGTTATAAATTTATAGAAATATTTAAAGAGAAGTGCGACAAGGGCGAAGCTCTTAGTATGAGTAGAAACCTCAAGGAGCACTACGACAATGGAAAAATGACTGAAGAGGAATACACTAAGATCCTTTCTTCAATGCAAATCATTTAGTAGAAATTAACTGGAGGGGAGACCCTCCAATTAATCAATCATCCCAGACGACTCCCTTCTTCCTGTTTGTACAGTGCATAAGCAAATGACTCATCTATCTAGCCCTGAACAATAGGGTTAATTTGCATAGTAATACAGGCTAAAGTCTTATATTGAATAATTATTTGCGCTAAACTGCATTAATTGAATTAATCGAAATAGCTTAATTAAGGTAGTTATATGTCTGATTACGCAAATATTACTCAAGATATCAGTGCGGATGAAGCTTTTGATGCTTGCTATGACCTCGTTCACGAAGTCGGATACTCTAACATTGGATTCGTCAAGTGGAATTCCTCTTTCCTTATAGCAACTATTGGGGCACTTTTCTCTGACCTTTATTTCGGATTTAGTGGCCTTGGTGGAATAGTGTCATCCTTAGTATTCCTATGCTCCTTTGTTGCTGCTTTATACCCAACCTATCTGAATTGGTTCAAGTCTGAATTATTAAGCTTTCAAGAAGCTTCCTTTGTCGATCACATAAAGCAGACACACACACAACTCAACCTAAGAAATTTTTACGATGAATAAATATCTACTCAGCTCACTCGTACTAGGATTGTCTATTTCATATCAAGCCCATGCGGATTTCATCTATGTGCCTCATGGACACACCCAAGAGTTACCCATGAAGAATTACGATACCCCTGTTTCAGCGACTAACTATGATACCGGCTCCAATCTGGTTATCACTGGGATGCGAGATCCTATTTCTGAGGTAGGTAATAGAACATATTTAGCCGAAGCTCTTACTCCGCTCATTAATTCGTATGAAATGTCAGTTGGCGATCTTTTACTTGCCATAATCCCTCAAAAACTAACTCTAAAAGTAGACTCAGCTGTAGATCAAAATAAGCTCATTTCTTTTAAAAGTACCAATAAGCAGCCTTGGTTGAAGACACTAAGTAACTTTAATCGAGCGAACCATCTTTGGTCCATTATTGATTGGTCTAAGGCAACCATTTCTATTGGCTCAAACCTAAAAGAGAAATTCCCAGAACCTAAGAAAGATAAAATTATTATTGGCGATGATGGTCAAGAGTATGTAATTCGTAAGAAAGAAGATGATCTTAATGCCAGATCAGATGCTGGAATGCTTATTAAAGATGGTCAAGTTAAGCGATTTAAAGCAATCGACAGTAAATAAAGAAGGAATGAGTTTATGAAATCTAATCGAATTCAAGAGATTTTAGATGGTGGCCATCTTGTAGCCAGTAACGTTGATGAAAAACTACTTAAGAGTGTGCGAGATTTGGCAGTCGCACGTATTCTTAGCTATAGACATGAACTTCAGTCTGTTCAAGATTTTGAAAGTACGAGCATACAATATCTAATTCCTATGCTCGCAGACTCTGATCTTATTCGCGTAATTAAAAAGATAGAAAATGAAACCGAGTCTGCCGAGCATGAATCAGTAGAAACTTTAATAGTGCTTGTCGAAAACGAGCGCAGAGGAGTGAGAGAGGATGATGCTCTTTCAGTAGAAGAAGCAGAAACACTCGATAAAATCTTATGCTTTTCGATCTTTCGCTTGACCGCATATGCGCAGAAGCAAGAAATGACGAATTTAGCGCAGACTATGCATAAACGCGAAGATGTTGTTAAGAAGTTTACGGAACTGTTAAAAAACTGTGAGGTAAATGCAAGCCTAAAAAAGGCTCGATCATGAACCTAGGTTTAAATAGTCTTAAGCACTGCATGTTAATCATGCCTCTCTTATTGTCTACATACACGCTTGCAGAGTGCAAAGCTCAAGTTTGTGCGGTTAACCCAGATATGGCTGATGAAAGATCTGTCATAGATGATGCCGCAAAACAGAAAAACGAAACTGAGAAATCTGCATTCGACGCTATTGCTGATCAAGCGTTTGCACCAGAGGAAAAGATGGCGTCGAGTGGGTGTTTGGATAATATGATGGGCCTTAATTTAAACGCATCTTTGATTGATCCACGCAATCTTCTTATGGCTAATTTTAGCGCAATGTTTCAGCAGAAGATTACAGCTATGGCATGCTCAATGGCAACTGCTGCAATTAATAAGCAGGTTACTGCTCTTAACTCTACTCTAAATGACCAGATGGCTAAGATTAATAAAGCAAGTGGTGGATTAATAACACTTAAATCAAATACGACTTCAGGATCTTGGGGCGCTTCTGGATCAGTTACCCAAATACAAGACTCCGAACTGGGTAAGAAAATGAGTGATAAGCTAAATTCTGAAGTGAATGGCTTAGTTCACGATAGCAAAGGCATTTTTGGTGAAGATGTGAACATTGATTTTTCAGATAAAAAATTCTACCCAGAGGGGTCGGGCGGATCTAGTGCCGATAAGCTTGACGTATCCGGAAAGCAAAAATTAGATGATATGGTCTGCTATCTTGGAGGCTGTAATTGATATGAAAAAATTAAATTTTAAGCTGCCTTTCGTGACCGCTGCAATCATCTTTGCTATGTATACTAATGAAGCTTATGCATGTGATTCTTGTGCTAAGGCCGCGATTGATGCAGGTTTTCAAGCGATGAAAGCTTCTGCAGATGTTATGAAAAGCTCTGTCGACACTTTGAAGCAAAATATAAGTCAACTTAAACAAGCTGTGAAAAGCGCTGGCGACTCTAACTCTAAAGCTATTTCAGACCTTAGTGACAGCTTATCAACTACGCTATCAAATAATAGTACTGCACTAGTTAAGTCAATGAATGGCGTAGTAATTCAATTAGATAGTGTATTTAAGAAATTAAGCAAAGCTGAAGAAACTCAATATTCCGAAGTTAAAAACTCAGTAATAAATAGTATTAAATCATATCAAAAATTGGTGAGAACGAGAGAGTCCTTGTATGAGGCGGGTGGTGATTTTGGCTCCTTTCTGACTGGAGATAAGGCTGACGCTTTAATAAACTTGTACACTGTAAACACTTCATATGTAAAGCAAATTTACGATTTAAATAGTGATTTTATCAAAAGATGGAATGCTAGAGACCCAAAACTATCACCTCTCGGCGCCTCGGATGTATTTACTCAAAGAACTAAAAAAATTACTGATAAAGGCGATGCTCTAATTAATGCGCTTAATACTCAGCAAATAATTTCAGCAGAAGAATATAAGGATGCAGTTTACTATACTGCATTTGGATACAACCCAAAACAGATTACTACCGATAATATAAACTATCTTTCTACAGCTGCAAAACAAGCTCAATTTTTACGAAACATTCTTTTTAAAGCGCCTGTAATACCACTTAGTCAAAAAAACATAGACTTCTTAGGTGATGTTGTACCTCTACATTATGACGCAGCAAAATGTCCACAAGATCTTAAGGATAAAGGAATTTTTCCAGAAGACACCAGCTGCACATCTTTAGACGCAATACTAGCTGTCTTAGTAGCTCGACCAGGGACCTCTAATTATGCTGTGGCAGCATCAGTAAGCTCTAAACGCGCATTACTTGAGGAGTTAAATAGATCCCTAATAATAGGCAATATGATTCAGAAGCGTAAGCTTGACACGTTAAGAGGTGCAAAAATCCTTGATGCTCTCTAATGGGATTTATATGAAAAGCTGTAGAGTCGCCTTGATAGTGACCGCACTGTTAACTTCAGCTAGCCATGCTAACGCAATGATTGGCCTATGCCCAACACCAGTAGGCCCTATTGGTTTAATTCCATGTGATACTGCATGCATAGGGTCAGCAATGATAAGTGGGTCTAGTAGTCAGTCTTCCACTTATGCGGGAATAGCTGCTTCTTTTGGCGCTTCGTCTTCAACTACTTTAGCATGCGCAGCAGAGACTAATGCTGGCTCCCTCAGTTTTAGAGTTAAAGTGGCAGCTATTCAAGCTAAATTATTCGCACAGTTGGGAATAGAAAATACAGCAGAAGTCAGCGCAGCCGACGCAATAACCTTGACGTTATCCTCATCAATAGCATTGTATACAAAATGGCTTGGACAGAAGTCACTAGATTTAATAAATTTTATGACTAATACAAAAGCAATGTTATTAAAGTTTGAAGGCGACGAAATTTCCAGAAAGGAAATGCCGAACAGTGAAATAGCTAAATCAATTCAACACTCATTCTATGACGCAGTAAACACCTCTCAAGATCGCATGAATAAATTAGGCCAGGAAACGTTAGAGGCGACATTGACGGTTAAAAAATTCAATGAATTATATGCAGATCCTAGAGGTTCATTAGATAAAATCAATAGTGAGTATGGGAAATATAAGAAGAGGTTGGTTGATGTCATATATGACGTCCAGTCTGAATCATTTGCGCCACCTTTTTTTGCACCTGATAAAACCCAACTATACAGCGAACCTGATTTGCTTATGTCGGCTCTTCTTTTGAAAGATTCATTATCTTGTTACCAACAGCAGGAAGGGACACCATATGGATCATATTCTTGCTCAATGATAGCGGGGAAAATTGATGTGGATGCAGTCACAGAAAAAGCAAATGAAGCATCTATTAAAGTCAAAAAACAAACAAAGGAATCATTTAATGACACTGTAGATCAAACTTCAAAGCCTGAGCAGAAATTGGCTTCTTCTTCATGCTTAGATGGCTTAATGGGCATAGGAATAGAAGCAAATATTATAGATATACGAAGCCTCTTTAAAATGAAAATATTAGGCGCTTTTAAACAAAAAATCACAAGTCTTGCTTGCTCTGCAGTTGTATCAAAAATGAATGCAAAAATTGCAAATATTAATTCTATGATAAATAAATCCACCTCTTCTATAAGCGGCCTTACGGGAGGACTTATCTCTGTAAAATCTTCTACAAATAAAAACGGTGTGTTTGGCATGTCTCATGATGTAACTGATATCCGAAATACAAAGTTAGGCGCAGATATTAGTCAAGAGTTTAATGAAAAAATAAATACATCTATATATCGAGACAATAAAATTTTTGGTGCAGCTGGCAACATATCTTTTACAGACGCTTCAAGAAGTAGCAATTCCAAAAACGAAAGCTCGGGAGACACCTTAAGTAATAAGGGTAAAGAAATAATAGAGTCTGGTCAGTGCTGGTTGCTTGGGGATGACTGTTGATGAAAATAAAATTCAAAACTACAACTATCTATTTTACATCTTTCTTAGCTACAGTCGCCGCACCTAGTCTATATGCATGGGTCCCTTGTATGCCGATTTGTGACGCAGTATGCATGTCTCCAAGTTTTGCTAGCGGAGCAGCACAACTGGGCTCATCATTTGCTCAAATTGCGTCTAGTGTAGCTCAAGCATCAGCACAGACAACACTAGCGACGGCAAATGCGAAAGCAGCAGAGCTAGAATTTAAAGCTAAATCTCTGTTGACAGGGCAGAAGATAGGGATGTTAGTGTGGGGCGGCGGAGCACTTCCAACATCTACCAACGCTTTAGAGGTTAAGTCACTAGACGGCATTAATATTAGTGCCGATTCCGAGATATCAAAAAAAATAGAAGCGAATAAGTATATTAGCTTAGATCAAATGAATAGTACCAAACAAATACTAAAAGCTATGTATAAAACTAAGTCTAATAAGATTCAGAATGAAAATAAGATTTCATTATCTGCATCTAAAGACAATATAGTGCAATTCCAATATGAACTTAATGATTCAATAAGCGCCATAAATAAATCAAATGCCATCAACACACTACAAATACCTAAATACTTGACGGTAGTTCAAAAAGCTAGATTATCTAAATCTGATAAATTTAACGAATTATATAAAAAATCCGTATTGAATTTATCAGATTATATATTCAATCCAGATCCTAATGCTGAGTTGTGGAAAAGTACTCCATATGTGGAAAATAGCGCTTTAACACTTACTAGTGATCTAGAGGATTTAAACAAAAGCACTATTGAGAAAGCCCCCGCATACAATAGCCAAGATATTACTTACATCAATATGGGGAAGCCAATAGAACTTTATTTAGGATATTTGGAGCAACAAAATGAGAATAACTTTCTCAACCTACAAGAACTTAAGTTAGCAGACAAATGTGAGGTGGTAGATAATGGCAATTAATATTCAACAAGAAAGTTCTAGTATCTCCTCGAATATGCGGGGGAAGTTATTAGATGACTCAAAAGTAGAGGAGGCCCAAAAGCGTTTTAATGTGTTATTAGATGAGTTTACTTTCGACCCAATTAAGCTAGAGCGCATTAAAAATTCAATATCTGAAAGCATTTCAACAAGACACAGATCTAAAGCGGAAACATTCGAACTACTTTTAAGCAAAACGGACCCCAATCATTTAGCTATCCCGTTTATCAAAGTAGGCGACTTATCAGAATTAAAGGTTGGGGCTTCCTTCACTCCTCATACAGATGTTAAATCTGAAGCACAAGAAGCTACGGCACAAGAAACGTCCACGGCTCAAGAAACACCTACGGCACAAGAAACGTCCACGGCTCAAGAAACACCTACGGCACAAGAAACGTCCACGGCTCAAGAAACACCTACGGCACAAGAAACGTCCACGGCTCAAGAAACACCTACGGCACAAGAAACGTC
>NZ_JBAKAS010000028.1:0-26351 GCF_038155025.1 Marinomonas sp. TI.3.20
GTAAGCCAGCACCCAGCAAAAGACACCGCCGACTTGATCCCAAGACGATGGAAGCTACTGTTCGCAGACAACCCGTTGAAATCGCCCTTGCTCTGAGTGTCAAGAACGGCGTGAAATGAACGCTAACACGCCGTCGAACATCTAGCCAGCCAAGAAGACACGGTAGAAGGGAGGATAAAAGTCCGACAAGAACATGCTCCTACTATCCTAGCCCAACACAAAGCGTGGCTTGAAAAGTCGATCAAACACGTGCCGCCAAGCACCACCCTTGGCAAAGCCATCCAATACAACCTGAATCAATGGGACAAACTCAACGTTTACCTAACCGATGGACGGATCAACATCGACAACAATCGCGCTGAACGAGCCATCAAACCCTTCGTCATCGGACGCAAAAACTGGTTGTTTGCCAATACCGGCAATGGCGCGAGAGCCAGTGCCCTGCTTTACAGTATTATCGAAACCGCCAAAGCCAATGGGCTTATCCCGTACGATTATTTAGTCAGATTGTTCGACGCACTGCCGAAACGCAAAGAGGGAGAGAATCTGGACGATTTACTGCCTTGGAATATTAAGCTGGCTTAAGTTTGAGAATAAAGAGAAAGGGGCTTCCTGCTGCGTCCTTGCAGTGACTGAGTCATCCTGAAAAGAGACAGAGCCTTCATCCTGAAAGCTAAGCAAATCCGTTTGCCCTCTGTCTGATAAATACCTTATCGAGATTATACGTCTGATGCAAGTTAGCAACAGCGAAATAGGTTCAGTCAAAAAACGTAACGTGTCTAGGTGGTGATTGCCGCACGCTTACGCTATGGCGTTATCGCATGAAGCAAAGTATGAGCCGCCGAGGAAATTGCTGGGACAATGCTCCCATGGAAAGAGTGTTTAGAAGTTTGAAGTCCGAGTGGATTCCAACGACAGGATACATGACTCAAAACGAAGCAAAACGAGATATCAGTTTTTATCTGATGGATTACTATAACTGGCGCAGGCCGCATCAATATAACAACGGGATGCCACCTGCCAAAGCGGAAGAACAACCTAATCTACTGTCCGGAATTAGTTGACCACTACAAGAATGATTGGGGTTAATGATGTCAACGAGCTGAGGTTGAAATAAATCCTCTTGCGGTATGCTCTCTGTCTTACGAAGCTTCATAAAACTCACCTGTTCTGCAACTTTTTGGGCCTTATGGCGTATTTATAGCAAGATTCAGGCATTAACTATCTTATAAAAATACATTAAATTCAATAGTTCGAGAGTTTTCCAGGGACGACGCGTTATCTTGGGGAGTTTTGTTTTAATTTCAATAGGCGCTTCAACCTTAAAAATATGTTCGAACAACTTATTTTTTCCAGTATCAAAACGGTACCGATGCCGGAGCGATTGCTAAAGCTAGCGGAAGCTCGGTGTTAATCAGGTTTTCTTTTAAGTTATAATAGTAATTATTTTGTCATCTTGAAAAAAATAGCACCCTTCAAATTTGGTTCCAGTCTTTATTTTTTCACTAATATTTTTAACGAGAACCAAAGTGAATTTTTTTTCAATGATATCGATCTGTAATATTTCGGCTGTATCAAAATAAAATATGTGACGAACTTTTGGATACAATGATTTAAATAAACTTTCTTTAGCAGAAAAAATTATTAATAAGCCTAACGTATAAGATATACTTGTAGCCAACAATAGTTCTCTCTCTCTCTCTGTAGTAAAAAAATCAGCTGTCTCTAACATAACAGAAGAGTCAAATAGTTCAATATCAATACCTGGTAAGATACCATTTGATTCAGAGGTTACTATAACTATAGCATTGTTATGAGTATGTGAAATACTTCCGCACCAACCTTTTGGCCATATTGGTTCTCGGGTTGATGAAGATTTAACGTTAAAAAAACACTCTGAATGCTCAAGTAATAGTTTAGCTGCATACCTTGATGCTAAATATTCTGCTCTTCGACAAACTAGTGCTGTATCTAATTTAGGGTCAAAAGGTATGCCAAAATCACTAAAAAGAATATCCTCATAGTTAATTACCTCAAATTTCACATGACAGTAACTTAAAAAAGGGGTGTTTGTAATATAACCATAATTAATTGATTTAAAAAAAGGTAAGTGAGATATGGTTTTTAATAAAGTAAACATTTAAATCCCTAATAAACATAAATAACGAAAATGAGTATTTTTTATTTTTAGAACATAAGACACTCTGTTTTTATTAGAGGTGGTTTTAAATAAAAACTTAAAAAAAACATTTTCTTTATTTTTTCGATGCTAAATATATAATAGTAAAATTCACTTTAAGTATTTTGGTTAATATTTTAATATTTCATATGTATGAAAGTCGTTTATACTAATCAAAATTGTAATTAATCCGTTTTTTAACTGATAGCCTTACTGTTTTCAGTCGAGCTATCGCTATGGGCAAACGATGCACTAGATAAAATTGTGTTAGCGAAAGCGTATTTTCAAAATAACCTGGATAATTTTTTTTAATATTAACATCCATCGAATAGTCAGTTATTTTTAACAATTGAAAACTACAAAAAATAATACCTAAAGATTCTAATAATGGAGCAGAAATTTCTTGCAAAACAATTATATCTGTTTTTAAAGATAATACTACTTCATACAGTATAGCTCGAGATTCTTCTAGCAAAAAAGGTAAATCATGAGTAAAATCAATCAAATGCTTTTTTTGAACTATCTCTTTTATTTGATCTTCAAAAGAGTTTATTAACTTAAATAAGGTTGCTCCTTGATCAGCTAAAATTTTCTTAAACACCAGATCTAATGCTTGAATCCCTGTTGTGCCTTCGTAAATAGTTAATACTCTAGCATCTCTCAAAATCTGGGCTATGCCAACTTCTTCAATAACTCCCATTCCACCGAAAATTTGTACAACATTAGCAATTAGTGCATTAGCCCTTTCAGTCGAAAAGGCTTTGAAGATGGGTATAAGTAGGGCAATATTATGTTCTATATAGACGTTGTTATTGGCAAGAGCACAGTCGATCCACGCCGCGATCTGATATCCTAAAGCTCGTAAAGCAAAACTTTCCGAACGAATTTCAAGCAACATGCGTTTAACGTCTGCATGCTCTATAATAGTTACGGGGTGTCCATAGTTATTATAGCCTTGCTTACGTTGACTAGCATATTCAGATGCTTTTTGATAACCCAATTGAGCCAATGCTACTCCCTGTAAACCGCAAGAGAGACGAGCTTCATTCATAAACAAAGAAATTGCTTTAAGACCTTGGTGCAATTCGCCTACTAGCTCGCCAATACAAACATTATTTTCACCGTATTGAATGGAGCAAGTAGGGCTACCATGTAACCCAAGTTTACGCTCAATACCTGTGCATGTGACATCATTAAAGTCACTAATTATTCCATCATCATTTACCCTATATTTGGGAACTAAAAAAAGTGAAGCCGACCGACTTCCATTTGGTGCGTCAGGGGTACAGGCTAATACTAGGTGAAGAATATTTTTAGTTAGATCGTGCTCTCCATAGGTAATAAAAATTTTTTGACCGAGTATCTGATAAGTTCCATCATCTCTTGGAAATGCTTTAGTTGTGAGCGCCCCTAAGTCTGAACCAGCATTAGATTCAGTTAATGCTATGGCAACTGTCCACTCACCGCTGACAAGTTTTGATAGATAGCGACGTTGCATAGACTCATTGGCAAATTTAGATAAAATATTAGCTCCACTTTGGGTTAAAGCTTGAAGCATAGACCATGCGAGATTAGACGATAACCACATTTCATTAACTGACTGAGATATGTGTCTAGGCAAGCCTTGTCCACCGCAACTTACTGGCAAGGTTAGGCCAACCCAGCCTGCCTGACAAAAAGCCTGATAGGCTTCTTTCCAACCCGTCGGAGTAATGACTCTTCCGTTTTCAAAGCGGCATCCATTATGATCCCCAACGAAATTGAGTGGTGACAAAATTTTAGAAGCAAACTTTTCAGCCTCATCCATGATGTTACTGGCTAGTTGTGGGTCAAATTCTGATAAATTTTTGACACCGGATAAATGTTGCTGGTAAACCATAGCAGACAAAAAAACCATATCTTTATATGGAGCTTTATAAATGTACATAGCAAAATTTGACTCCGTGTAGATAAACTCAATACTAAGTATATTTATTAATGGCTTTTTAAATATATTACTTCGAGATTATATGAGTGAAGTAAGGCAATAAGATTAATAAAAAAATCTTAATTAATTATATCTGTTACTAAAGTCTAGCATTACCAATTTCATGTTAAATTTGGACTGAAAACTTTTATTTTATGAAGCGTGGCTGATATATTTGAA
The DNA here is from genome assembly GCF_038155025.1 of Marinomonas sp. TI.3.20. Lineage (NCBI taxonomy): Bacteria > Pseudomonadati > Pseudomonadota > Gammaproteobacteria > Oceanospirillales > Oceanospirillaceae > Marinomonas > Marinomonas sp. TI.3.20. The sequence continues at coordinate 4,326 of NZ_JBAKAS010000028.1, forward strand.
CGATATTAATTTTCTATATGTTTTTTTTACACCAATTATTTATTAAATTTGCTGTCATTATGGGATCAACAAAAACAAAACTATGATCAAAATTTGGTATAGAAATGACTTCACAAGAAATACGCTGTTTGATATGAAAAGCCATCTCATTTGCTTCTCTTGTAGAGTATTCAGTAACAACTAAAGTTGTATTGCGTTGACAATCAATCAAAGGAAGTACTTTATCAGACAAGCAAAAACCACCTAAAATACGTAAAAGATTAGCAAAGCCTAAAGCATTATGAATTGGCCGTACACTAGTTGAGAGTGGAAATTTTCTTTGATTGCTACTTACTAAATCCGAGAAAGTGTTATTGCCTTTATCAGGGTCAGTTAGCATAAGATCTGCTATTTCATTCATGGTAACACCAACCTCAGATAATTTTTTTTCAGGAACAACAAACAATGCTGACTCAATAATTAATTGATTTAAAATCATATCTGGATAAGCTTTCAGAAAAGCACTTCCTATAAACCCGCCAATAGAGTAACCAACTAAGTCAAACTCTGACCATCCATATTTATCAATCAAACTTTTAATAGAATCAATTATCATAGATAAAGTAAAGTCATGATCAGTAACATTTTGAGGGTTGTTAGATCCTACACCAGGCAAGTCTGGGATTAATATTTCCGACCATTCAGTTAAATTAGGAACAACTCTTCCCCATGTATCAAGTCCTGCAAGCCGTGAGCCATGTAATAAAAGCAGTTTCCTACCTGTAGAACCAGAGAAAGAATAGTAATTTGAATGAAAAATTTCATCTTTATCTCCATATTTATTATGCAAATACATACAAAATCAATCCTTATTTTTGGAAATTATAGTCAAACCATCAGCAATAGGAAGTAAACAGTAATTAATATTGCTTAACTGCATGACCTTTTTATTGAATTCTCTAAGAGCATTAACCCTATCTGTATTAATTTCTTCTTTAACAACATCTCCATGCCAAAGAACATTATCTATTATGATCATACCATCTTCGTTAAGCAAAAATAGCGCCATCTCCAAGTATGACCAATTATTTTCTTTATCGGCATCAATATAAATAAAATCAAATAAGGCTTTATTTTCTAAAAGCTTTATTAAGGTATTTTTAGCAGGCCCTAATTCTAATGTTATACGATCTGATACATTTGCTTCTTTCCAAATATCAACACCAATACTAGGAAAAATATTATTTATATCACACGTTATAATATTGCAATTGGATTTTGTTGACAAAGCAAATGCTAACGTCGAATAGCCAGTAAATGTTCCTAACTCCAAAATAGCTTTAGGATTAAGAAATTTTAACAAGAATGATAGAAAATGAATCTGTTCAGTTGGTGAACGCAATCTAGCATACTTAAGCTCATCAGTTTTGTTTTTTAATTTTAAAAGGAATTCATTTTCCTTTGGGTTATGATCTAGAATATAGTTATAAAGATCGTCATTGATCATCAAATTTTTGTTTAGCATGAAGATATACCATTTATAAATTAAATATTAATTTTTATAAAACTCAGTTGATATTAAATTAATTACAATGTACTTTTCTTGAGTAATCAATTAAATTCAGATAAACTATTTTTTATCATTTCCTCATCGGGTTCATCATCGATAAGCCTATCAAGAAGATAATCTTGATAGGAGAGCATATCATATAGACCATGACCGCTGATATTAATAATAATACTTTCATCAAGCTTAGAATTATCATGAATGTCTCTAATTGCAGCGGCTATAGCATATGAAGATTCAGGGGCTGGTAAAATCCCTTCTTTCTGCGAAAATAATAAGCCAGCTGACAATGATTCTTCTTCAGAGATGGAGGTGGCTGTAATAAATCCGGTATGATATAAAGCACTTAAAAATGACGAGGTTCCATGATAGCGTAGTCCACCTGCATGTATTGGTGGTGAATTATATTTAGAACCTAGAGTATACATTTTTGAGAGCGGAGTAGTTCCTGAAAAATCATTAATATCAGTAGTATAAATCCCACGAGTTAATTTTGGGCAAGCAATAGGTTCAACTGCAATAAACTTACAATTCTTATTATGTGATTTAGAATATCTGAGTATAGGAAAAGCTATTCCGGCAAAATTACTGCCGGCACCTACGCATGCATAAACACGATCAGGAAATATATCCAGTTCTTCAAGTTGATTTAATACTTCATTGCCTATAATAGTTTGATGCAATAAAACATTGTTTTCTCCACTACCGACAGCAAACTGCGCATCACTAAAGTTTTTTGTAAAAATAATAGCCTCACCTGTAGCTATAGCTAAGGTACCAGTATTTTTGTAACCTTTTTTGATTGCATCTAGACCAACTTTTGTTTCTGTACTAGGGCTGGAGTAAACTGTTGCACCGTATAACTCCATCAAATCTCTGCGCTGTGGCTTTTGGTTTAAACTTACATCAACCATAAAAATTGTACACTTGAGACCGAACACCTTACATGCGTACGCTAGAGCAGATCCCCATTGGCCTGCTCCGGTCCCAGTTACAAGATGTTTATAACCTGCTTTCTTATAGTAAAAAGCCTGAGCTAATGCAGAATTGAGTTTATGGCTACCTGAAATATTTGCTCCTTCATATTTATAAAATATTTTTGTTTTTGTATTCAGATGATTCTCCAGTTGTACTGCTCTTCTGAAAGGAGTAGGACGATATAATAAATATTGATCTAAAATTTCTTGAGGAATAAGAATATCAGCATCATCTGTATTATGAGATTGGCGTAGAAGACTTAAAGGCTGCCTGGGTAGTGCTCCTACTCCATTTAAATTTAAGTCTTTGTTTTCGTGAATACTTTCATTGTATAAGGAAGGGAAATCTTTAAGAAGATTGCACCACTTTTTAGGTACGAGATTATTATCCATATTTAACCTTTAAGTTATTATGTTGTTTAAAAAATAAGCTCTTTTAGATTAAAAATAACCTAACACAAGAATGCAGCTATTTCAAAAAAATAAACGAAGATGAAAAGCAAAAAAAACGCAATAAAAATGCAATAAAAATGCAAAAAAGCATCTTTTAAAATGCGCAGCAGACCAAAATGAGGATAGTCGCCCCTGAATAATGGCGTTTCAGGCAAGAAACGCCATGTTATTTTTAGGTCTTTCCAGTGAGAAAATTATTTTCAGCTATAATTGTCTTAAAAATGGCCCAAAATATGGGGCGCCATAAAGCCACTTCAGTAGCTTACGTAAGTTCTGGTCACAGGCACTTAAGATCATGTTGATCGCATCGCCTAGTACACCTTTTAAGAAGAATCGTCTGAGTTTTCCATCTAATTTGAGGTGCCCTATGATTGGCTCTACGCTGTTTCGTCTCTCCATCCATGGCTTCTCCTTCTTTGGTACGCCGCGCTTTTGACCAGCAATCAACACCTTAATAGCTTCCACGCCAGATCCTTTATACCCTCGGTCAACAAAACAGGTTTCCGGTTTTTTCCTGTCAGGATTTCAACTTATTGAAGTTGATCTTTTAACGTATGGCCATCATAAGGATTACCTGGATAGCTTCTTGCTCCCACAATGAAGGATTCTTTAGACGTCACGGCTATGCTTGCTTTCACACCAAATTCATAGCGTTTATGCGCTTTGCCTTTGGAGATGCAGTCCACATTGGGTTCATGCAAGCTATACAGTTTATTTTTGCTCTGACGAGTTTGTTTTAGTAATCGATAGGTTTGGTTAAGTATGTCTTCCTGTTTTTGGGTGAGCGTTAACCCTTGTCGTTTTACTTATCTATCAATATCTCGCAGGACTCGCCCTAAAAAGCTGAAAAGCCTTTGACTTGCTTAATCGCTTTTCTCATCCGCTTATATTGTTTGGCGTGACCATAGCGTCCAATTTTTGGCATTAACTCATGACAGGCTGTGTCGTAGGTTTGTCTTAACGTGATGTTTTGTTCTTTGGCTATCTGAGTGAGCTGCTGTCGAGCCTTGCTGTAGAGCTTGGCATCCGTTGGGAAGGTGATGTTTTTTTCTTGTACTGTGGTGTCTACTACGACACATTTTAAGCTCGCTGGTTTGATGACTTTTAGTTTTAGTCCTGCTTGTATCGTCTGGGTAAGCGGCCATTCACAGCCTTCTTCTCCTAACCGTTTTCGCCATTTAACAAAACTGGTTGGATGGCACGGGAAGTCGTGTTGGAAAAAGGTTTCTCCGAAAAGCATTGGTAATAAGACGATTCAAGCCATTGCTCTAGCACCATCTCATCAGACAAATTATGCAAGTGCTGCAAATACAGCAACCCCGCCATAAGGCGCGTTGGCAACGTGGCCGCACCAACGCTTGAAAAATAGGCACTAAGCGTTGAGTCCAATTGCTTCCAATCAATGATCTTAGCCAGTATTACTGAAGGATGATTGGGGTTAATGATGTCAACAAGCTGAGGTTGGAATAAATCCTTTTACGGTATGGTCTCTGTCTGACAAGGCTTCATAAAACTCACCTGTTCTGCAACTTTTTGGGCCTTATGGCGTATTTATAGCAAGATTCAGGCATTAACTATCTTATAAAAATACCTTAAACTCAATAGTTTGAGAGTTTTTCAGGGACGACTAGATTGTATGATCTAGCTCCGTGAATAACATCACCTATCGACCTATTTGTACCTCTCAAAAACACCGATTTGATACTCACGAATGAGATTAAATGACTGTGCACTGAAAATGAAATTGCTCCCAATGTATACCTTACGGATATGCTTCATCGAGTGAATCAGTATCCAGTAAAAGACGTGGCGACCTGACTCAAAACAATGAAAAAACCGTTCTCGAACAAACCTCTGAGGTCCCCCTTTACTCTGAGTGTAAATAACAGCGCAAAATAAACGCTAACTCATGGTTGTCAATATTTCAACAGATTCGCAATTATAAATTGGGCATTTGTCTTCATTTTTTGATACATCAATCACCCAATACAAACTATTCCCTAATGGCCTCAAGCCGGTTCAGCTCTACTTAATCTAACTCCGCGAAGCTGATTTAATAACGATAGTCTTATGACTGTTTTTGATTTTCTCAAAACGATAGCCTATTACTACACAGATATTTTTCAGTATTACGTATTCAACAAATAATTCAACTAAAGTAATTGCTGGCAACAGCTTTTATTCTCTGGCTTCATCGAGTCCATGATCCTGGATAATATAGATTTTCTCTGGATCAATGGAGAGAGCTAGCTGATCGGCAAAGACTTTTTGAATAGTACAATGTAAGCGATCTTGGTTACCTTTCATGACCAAAAGATAGTCGCCCTTGTACCTCATGATTTGCTGTTGCTGGATGACATCTATTTGTCATGTTCTACTCATATTTAGTCGTTATAAGATGAAAGTATTAAGAAAACAATTTGATCTTATGTAATTTAAATGTAAATTTGATTTATTTTTATTTTTATTCATTATAAAGATTAATGTAATTGTTTAAAAAACATTCAAAAAAATAAGTTGATCGCATGAAATCTTTTATTTAATAAAATCACCTTGCGTAAAGATTTTTTGCTTAGGCTCAAATTCACTTAGAGAAGAGAGATATCGTGATTACTTAAAAATTCAGATTTTTACGTCGCAAGCGGTGAAGAATTAGCCCTTAAGAATTTAAAGCTCCATGGTCTATGACTCGGTATTTAGAGGGTTATAGTAAATTTATCAATCTAATTTTTTTATTAAAAAATCAGGTAAAAAATATGAATATGAATGAAATTAAATCAGAAGTAAGAAGCTTTTTAGGGAGAGGTTTTCGAATTCATGAAATTGAAGATGATTCAAATATTTTTGAAATAGGGATAGTTAATTCATTGTTTTTTGTACAATTACTAATTTTTATAGAGAAAAAATTCAAAATCGAACTTCAAGAAGGAGAATTTGATATTACTAGACTTAATAGTGTCAATTTAATATCGAAAATAATTAGCGATAAAATAGGCGGTAGTTTGAATGAATAATAACTCAATAACAATTTTGGGAGCTGGAGTAATGGGCTCTGGTGTTGCAGAGCTTTTTGCAACACACTGTTATCAAGTGGAAATTATTGATAAGTCTAAAATACAGCTTCAAAAATCGAAAGACAGAATTATGTCAAACCTTAAATATAATTTTCTTACACAGGGTGAATTTAAAAAAGTAGACTCTAATAAAATCATTGGAAATATAAAATTTACTGATAAATTAGAAAATGTAAAAAAATCAAATTGGATAATAGAAAATATTACTGAAAAGTGGTCTGAGAAAGAAAAATTATATAGTTATCTAAACAACGAATGCTCAGAAAATTGTATTATTGGAGTAAATACGTCTGCAATATCAATAACAAAAATATCCTCACTAATGAATAACCCAAGTCGAATCGTTGGAATGCATTTTATGAACCCTGTACCAAGAATGCCTCTGATAGAAGTTGTGAAAGGGTATCATACAAATGAACATACACTTCAATCTGTGAGGGAGTTGTTGCAATCGTTAAATAAAAAAATGGTTACTGTTGAAGACTCAGCTGGGTTTGTAACTAATCGCGCAATGATGATTTTTATCAACGAAGCAATCTTCATGCTCCAAGAAAAAATTTCCTCTGTAGAAGATATTGATATTTTATTTAGACAATGTTTTGGACATAAAATGGGGCCTTTACAAACTGCGGATTTAATTGGTTTAGATACAATTCTATACTCATTAGAAGTTATATATAACGAATTAAATGACTCAAAATATAGACCTTGTTGGTTATTAAAAAAAATGGTAAATGCAGGACTTTTAGGAGAAAAATCAAAAAAAGGTTTTTATACTTATGAATAAAATAATAAAGAGTATTTCATTATGCCATCATATTCAGAAAAACATTTAAATCATAAAAAAACATTTGATCAATTCGTCAATGATAATGTTATCTATAAAGCCTCTCAATTTGACGATGATCAAGTAATTCCAAGGAGTTTCTTTAAATTATTAAGTGATCATGGTTTTTTAGGAGCATCAATACCGGAAAAATATGGTGGTCAAGAATTTGATTATTTAAGCTTGGGCCTAATGCATGAATCATTTGGAAGAGGTCTATGTTCAATAGAAAATGCATTAACTGTAACTGGTATGGTGTGTAAGCCTCTAGTTAGATTTGGGACTAAGTATCAAAAAGATAAATGGCTTCCAAAAATTGCAGGTGGTGAAGTAATAGTTTCTCTAGCTTTAACGGAACCAAATATAGGCAGTGATTTAAAAAATATCGAAACTATTGTAGTTAAAAATAATGGTAAATATTTCTTAACAGGCACAAAAAAATACATAACTCTTGGTCAAATTGCTGACTTGTATTTAGTTCTTGCGAGATTTAATGATGAACATATAACTATTTTAGTTGAGAGGGATACACTAGGGCTATCTTTAACCCCAATTAATAATATTCTGGGGTTACGTTCTAATATGTTAGCTGAAATTAAATTTGAACAATGTTGTATCCCTGAAGAAAATATTTTAGGAAATGTTAAACAAGGATTTAACCAAATTGTTCAACTTGCTTTAGATGAAGGTAGATATACTACAGCATGCGGATGTGTTGGTTTAGGTCAAGCATGTTTGGATGATGTGATTGAGTATTCTGCTTCTCGTGAACAGTTTGGAAGTCCGCTTTTTAAACATCAACTGATATCTAAAATGATAACTGAGATCATAGTTAAGACAAAAAGCGCACGTGAATTATGTTTTCATGCTGCGAATTTACGAGAACAAAATGACATTTCCTATATTTCAGAAACTTTAATAGCGAAATATTTTGCCTCTAAAATGGCTGTAGATGTAGCAAACAATGCCTTACAAATTTTTGCAGGTTCTGGCTTTACTAAAGAGCATAATGTTGAAAGGTATTATCGTGACGCAAAAGTCATGGAGGTTATTGAAGGTACATCACAAATGTATGAAATATATATACCTCAAAATTGTTTATAAATTTTATAATGTTAATTACATAAAGGTGATTTAATGCTTAAAAATATAATAACACTTTTTGAAGAGCAAGTTGAAAAAAAACCTAATGCAATTGCCGTATATTTAGAAAATGAATCCATAAATTATCGAGAATTTAATAATAAAATAAATCAATATGCAAGAATATTACGCAAAAAAGGGGTGAAGCCAAATACAATAGTTGGAATTGAGCTTAATCGTTCTTATGAGCTTTTAATAGCCATATTTTCGGTTATTAAAGCCGGTGGTTGTTATTTGCCGATTGATCCTGAATCGCCAAGTTTACGTAAGGAAAACATAATTAATAATAGTGGTCTTAAGTTTTTAATCTCATCGAAATTCAGTTGTAAATTAATTAATTATGAATGCATAAATTTTTCAGATATTAATATAGAAACTGAAATGAAAGGAAATTTAAATCAGATAAATAGACCAAATGACTTGGCTTATATCATTCATACCTCTGGATCTACAGGCGAGCCAAAAGGTGTAATGATTCAGCATAAAGCGCTATTAAATAGAATTAAATGGATGAATAATACATATTCAATAGGAGAAAAAGACATATTGTTTCATAAAACACATCAATGTTTTGATGTGTCAATTTGGGAAGTATTTTGGTGGTCAATTTCCGGTTCAGGATTAGTAATATTACCTAAAAATCGTGAACATGATATCTGCTTTATTACTAAAATGATATTTAAATATAAGGTATCTGTTGTACATTTTGTTCCGTCAGTTTTTAATATTTTTTTAGATTATATTGATAATGATTTTGATTTATCCAAAATTAATTCATTGAGATTTATTTTTTCAAGTGGAGAAGCATTAGATTCAAGTCGGGTTAAACATTTTTTTGACATTTTTAATGAAGAAAAAAACACTCCCAGGCTAATTAATTTGTATGGTCCAACTGAAGCTACAATTGACGTTACTTTTTTTGAGTGCAAAAAAAACCAATCTTACTCTTCAATACCAATTGGAAAGCCGATTGATAATACTTCTCTTTTCGTTTTGGATAATAATCTAAATAGAGTTGGCATAGAAGAATCTGGAGAATTATTTATATCAGGAAAAGGTTTATCCGCAGGATATTTAAATAACTCTGAATTAACGTCAAAATTTTTCATTAAAAATCCATATTTAGAAAATCAAAAAATGTATAAAACGGGAGATCAAGTAAAATTAAACCATTCAGGTGATTTAGTTTTTTTAGGTAGGTTGGACGATCAAATTAAATTAAATGGTCAAAGAATTGAGCTAAAAGAGATAGAGCAAATCATTAAAAAAATAAACTATATAAAGGATGCACATATAACTTATATAGAAAATGAATTCGGAAAGAATATTATAGCCTTTATAATTATAAAAAAAGATTTTAATACAATAGATTCTTCAGAACTTAAACTACAGCTATCAAAATATCTTCCTAAATATATGATACCTAATAATATTAAAATTGTTGATGCTTTTCCTATTAAGTCAAATGGCAAAATAGATTCAGTGAGATTAATTGAAAGTAAAATTCTTCAGTCAAAAACAATAATATCTGATTTTGAAGAGAAAGTAAAATTTAACCCTAATGCTATTTGCGTGATGTATGAAAATACTTCATTAACTTATGATCAAGTTAATAAAAAATCCAATCAAATTGGAAGATTAATTAGTAAGGAATGTTCTGGGCGTGGCGAGTGTATATTAGTTTATTGTGATAAGTGTATCGATATTCTTATATTTATTTTAGCTATATTAAAAGCCGGTGCTACTTATGTACCTATCGATGTAGCGTTTTCAGAAGATAGAATTAAATATATACAGAAAGATACGTCTAGCAAAATATTAATCACTAATAAATATTTAAAAAAAACCATCTCAAGAATCCTTCCTGATTCTCTGATAATAAATTGCAATGATGAAAAAATATTATCCGAAAAAAATAATAATTTAGATTCTTACTTATTACCATCAGATAGTGCATATGTTATATATACTTCTGGAACAACAGGCTATCCAAAGGGAGTTATGGTAGAACATGGTAGTGTAAAGAATATGATAGATAATCAGTTGAGTAAAGTAATTCCTCTACTTAAAACTCCTATAAATTGTCTTCAATATTCATCAATAGCATTTGATGCCCATATATCAGAGGTATTTTTTTGTATTTGTTCTGGACAAACATTAGTTATAGCAAATGAAGATCAACGTAAGGATACTTTTTTGCTAAAAAAACTTGTTAAAGAAAAGTCTATTGATTTTGCTACTATTCCTCCAGTTTTACTTAGGACCGATATTGAATGTGCGTTATCCTTGAAGGTTATGATTGTTGCTGGTGAGGCAACAGAAGAGAAAATCCTAGATTATTATAGTTCTCGAGGTGTAATAGTTTTAAATGCTTATGGTCCAACTGAAGCCTCTGTATGTACTTCAATGAAAATATATAATAAAAATAACAACCCTAATAATGTAGGGAGACCAATTGATGGTGCTAGATATTATATTTTAGATGAAGATATGAAAGAGGTTTCAATTGGTGAAGTTGGGGAGTTATTTATTTCTGGTAAATGTTTGGCCAGAGGTTATTTAAATAATAAAGAAAATAATGTTTTCTTTTATGATTTACCTATTGGAAAAAAACATTCAAATTCTAATAGGTATTATAAAACAGGAGATCGTGGTTTTTTAAATGAAAAAGGTGAATTTATTTTTATAGGTCGTATAGATAACCAAATAAAAATCAATGGTATTAGGATTGAATTATTGGAAATAGAAAATACTATACTTAACAATACAAGCTGCGAACAATGTGTTGCAGTTCCTGGGAAAAATAAAAAATCTATAGTTATATTTTATGTTTGTAACGATAAATCATCAAAAAACATTTTAAAAAATCATCTAATTAAGGAGTTATCCAATTACATGTTTCCAATTGTATTAAAAAAACTTGAATCACTACCTACTAATTTTAGTGGTAAAATAGATCGTTCGATATTATTTAAAATCGCTGATGATGAAAAAAAATATGTTGCTTATAATCGTCATAGTTTAAATTCAAAAATTAAAAAAATCATAGAAGAATTTGTAGATATTTATGATATTAACGAAAGTGATAATTTCTTTGATTTAGGAATTAACTCTATAGATATACCAATAATATGTCGTAAAATTTCAAAAACTGTTGGTAAAAATATAAACTCTCTTTTATTATATCACAACCCTTGTCTTTCTATGTTAATTAATGTAATTGAAAAAAATGAATTGGAAATATAATGGATAATATAAAAAATAAAGTCGCTATTGTTGGGATCGGCTGTAAATTCCCTTCTATTAATAATGTATATCAATTTTGGAATGTTTTAAAAAACTCAAAAAACTGTATAAGTGAATTTAATAAAACCCAACTATTTGATTCAGGAGTTAATAAAGATTTTATTAACAATGAATTATATGTTCCTATGAGAGGAGTTTTAGATAATATCGATTTTTTCAATGCAGATTTATTTAAATTTACATCTGACGAAATTAGCTCCTTTAGTATTCAATCAAAAAATTTATTACAAACGACATATCATGCACTTGAAGATGCGGGCATAGCAACTAATTCGTGTCCAAGAAACTCATCAGTATATATTGGTGTAAATGACACGAGAGCGGGTTCAAATGAACAAAATATAACCATGGATACTGTAAAAGAATTTACTTACTCTACTTGTTTAGCCTCTTTACTATCCTATGAGTTTAATTTAGAAGGAGCTTCAATAAATCTGAATACAGGTTGTTCCTCTTCACTAGTTTCAGTTATTCATGCTTGTAATGATTTGATTTCTGAGAAATCAGATATGTCAATTGCTGGTGGAGTATCAATTGAATATCCTCAAAATTTTGGTCATTTGTATAATAAGAGTGGAATTTTATCTGCTAGTGGTAAATGTGAGACTTTTGATAAGAATGCTAGTGGTACAGTTCTTTCAAATGGAGTAGGGGTAGTTATATTAAAACGTCTTGAAGATGCCATAATTGATAATGATAATATTTATGCAGTTGTACTAGGTTCATCAATTAATAATGATTCACGAAATAAAGCTAATTTCTTATCGCCTAGTATAAGAGGTCAATACAATTGTATTAAGAAAGCTTGGGAGATGTCTGGCATTGATCCTAGTTGTATAAACTATATTGAAACTCATGGATCTTCAACAGTAATTGGCGACCCCATGGAAGTATATGCAATAAAAAAAGTTTTTCAATCATATGGTTTATTTAAAAATAAATGTGCACTTGGATCCGTAAAGACAAATATCGGTCATACAAAATTAGCTTCAGGTGTAGCAGGACTAATTAAAACTGCTCTAATGATAAAGAATCGTGTAATTGTTCCTAGTATTAATCTTAAAGAAATAAATCCAGATTTAGATATTGAGAATAGCTCCTTATATATTGCTACTGAATATGCAGAAATCCCAAAATCTCAAAAGCTAATGACTGCTGGTGTAACCAGTCTTGGTCTTGGTGGTACTAATGCTCATTTAATTTTACAGAGTTTTAATGAAGAACATGAAGAACATGAAGAACATGAAGAACATGAAGAACATGAAGAACATGAAGAACATGAAGAACATGAAGAACATCCGAAAAAGTATATCTTAGTAATTTCAGCTAATAGTGAATTTTCTCTTAGCCAACTAATTAATGAATATATTTCTTATTTTAATTTATTAACAGACACTAGTGACAATAATTTAAAAAATATTTGTTATTCTTCAAGTTGTGGAAGAAATCATTATAAATTTAGATGCTCAATAGTTTTTGAAAATTATAAACAGGCGATTAAAAAATTGGAAAAAATTAAAATACCTTTCATATATGAGGATTATATTTTTAATAAGAAAATCCCCAATACTTATCGGAATGCTAGCGGAGATTTTTTGTTGAATTTCATTAAAAATATAATATATCATTTCCCTTTTTTTGAATTTGAAGAAAAAAACAAAAATGAAGATTTAATTTTTAAAATGAACTCTGAAAATATAATAAGATCGTTTTTTAGATTTCTAGAGTTTCCAAATAATTTAAATATAGATTTTGACATTGATAATTTATTATTTTATAACAATGAAAAATTTATTCTTTGCAATATAAGCGATCCATATGAGATTTTATCGATACTGTGGTCGCACGGCCTTAACTTTAATTGGTCATTACTTTATAAAAAATTGAATGTTAAGAAAGTTTCTATACCAACTTACCCATTTAATCCATAAGTGAATGTCGAAAATAATATTTAGGAGTATTTATGAGTTCTAGTTGGTTAATCAATCTTGAAGCACAAGCTAAAGAAAAGCTTACTAGAGAGATTTATGACTTTGTAGCTGGCGGAGCAGGAAACGAAGAGTCTCTTGATAATAATTTAAAAGCTTATAGTAATTATTCTGTAATTCCTCGTGTGTTAAGAAATGCATCAAGAATAGACTGTAGCTTAAATTTAACAGGCACTAAACTATTTTCTCCAATTATAATTGCTCCAATGGCCCCTCATAAGCTTTTACATGAGCGTGGAGAAATCGAGACAGTAACTGCAGCATCTAAAACAAACTCTTTAATGATAGTAAGTTGCATGGCAAGCCAAAGTTCATTAGAAATTTCAAAAGAATCATCTGAGGCATTATGGTTTCAACTACATATATTTAAAGATCGAACTATTACATTGAACTTGGCAAAAAAAGTAGAATCGCAAGGTTATAAAGCTTTAATTATTACTGTTGATATGCCTGTTGTTGGCAATAGAGAAAGAAATAGAAATAATAAATTTAAAATTCCTGGCAATATGTTAGCTCAAAATCTTATAGAGGAAGGTCTTATTTCAAGAAAATATAAAAATAGCTTGAATACATTATCAATGAATGAATTATTTGATTCATCTATAACTTGGCAGGATATATGTTGGTTAAAAAACAATACGTCTTTACCTATTTACTTAAAAGGAGTTTTACATCCTCAGGATGCTATAAAAGCACTAGAAATAGGTATCGATGGTATTATTTTATCCAACCACGGTGCTCGTCAGTTGGACTGCTGTGTTTCTCCTTTATTTATGCTTTCAAAAATACGAAAAATATTAGGGAATAAATTTCCCATTATCGTAGATGGAGGCATACGATCTGGTTCAGATGTATTTAAAGCACTTGCCATGGGAGCTAGTTCTGTCCTAGTTGGACGGCCTATTTTATGGGGGCTTGCAGTTGGCGGTTCGTACGGTGTTTCGGGAGTACTCAATCGTTTAAACTCAGAACTTAAGCAGGTTATGGTTTTGTGTGGAGTATCTAATTTATTAGAAATTACTGAATATGGACAATCTATGTTATTTAAATTGTAGATATTTTAATTGAGGATTATATGAAAAAACAAACTAAAATATTAACAGCAGTATCTCTAGCCTATATTATTATTTATATAGATATTTCATCTATTTCAGTAGTTTTACCTACCTTAGAAAAAATATTTGATACTTCTCAGTCAACTATTATTTGGGTAGTGAATGTTTATATATTGGCACGGGCTGCACTTGTTTTTGTTTCTGGAAAAATAAGTGACATCTTTTCACATGAAAAGTGTTTTACCTTTGGACTTATCGTTTTTTGTATATCTTCATTACTTTGCGGTCTTTCTACTAGCGTTTATTTATTGATTTTGTTCAGGGTTTTTCAGGCTATTGGTGCTACTTTTCTTTTTACATCAGGTATGAGTATGATTACGTTAGCTTATCCAAAAGAAAAGCGTGGAAAAACCATAGGATTTATTTTAAGCATATCCTTAATAAGTATGGGATTGGCTCCTATATTAGGTGGCTTATTTGTTAAATATTTGAGTTGGCGTTGGATTTTTTACATTAATATTTTTATTGGTTTTATTATATATTTGCTTTTACCTAAGTCTAATTGTTTAAATATTCAAAACAATAAAAACCTTAAGTTTGACTGGATTGGATTTATATCTATTTCTACTTTTACCATATTATTAAATTTATCTTTTTTAAGCCATTCAAGTTTGGGATGGACTGCATGGTCACCTATAATTTTATTTATTATTTCTTGCTTGTCGATTTTATATTTTATTTACATAGAAAAAAATTCTAACAATCCAATAATTGATCTTAATATATTTAAATTACCAAACTTTATTCCAGGGGCTATTATTTCAGTTATTACTCAAATCACAACTTGGTTAATTTTATTTCTAACTATTTTCTTTCAAAAAGAATTAAAATACACACCTTTACAAACAGGATTCTCATTAATTCCACTTTTTTTATTTGGTATAGTTTCATCAAACTTTGGAGGTTATTTAGTTGATAGGTATGGTTTTAAGATTCCATTAATATTGGGGACAGGATCGAGTTTATTTGGGGTTATTTTGTTTTTTTTATTTGATAATTTAACTTACCTTAAAATGATTCCGATGCTTGTTTTTACTGGAATAGGAATGTTTATGATAAATGGACCAATTAGGGCTGCAATGCTAAATCAAACTACAAAAGATAAATATGGCATGGTCAATTCTACATTAAATGGACTTCGCTCTATTGGAGGAGCTATCGGTTTCTCAGTATTAAATACTATATTATTCAACGCAGAATTCTATCATGCTAAATTTAATTTAGAATATTTATTTACTAATATAAAAAGTGATAAAGTTCATGATTTGATCGGTTTGCTTTCAAATACTCCAGAAAGTTTAACGATTCTAAATCAATATCCGTTAAATATTAGAAATGATATTTTTCATATAATATCATCTAGTTATTTATATGGCTTTTATTGGATGATAGGCACTTTATCAATTTTAATGATTATCAATTTTATGCTTTCAATATTTTTTATTAAGGATACTAATAAATGAATCCACTTATTATAAAACAAAATCAAGAAATTGGGTTAAAACTTAAGGATTCTCGTCAATCACTGTTCCTTTCAAAAGAACAATTAGATGAGATTAGACTTATTAAATTAAAATCTATTCTAAAATTTGCTAAGGAAAATTCAAAGTGGTATGCCAATACGCTAAAGCATATTGATGTTGAATCTTTTTCCATAGATAGACTGTCTGAAATTCCAGTTTTGACTAAAGAAATACTAATGCAGAATTGGAATGACATTGTTACTGATCCTAATTTAAATTTAGATAAAGTTGAGGAACATGTTTTAAAAATGCAATCTGATACGGATCAACTTTACCTTGAAGGGAAATACCATGTTTTGGTTACAAGTGGTACAAGCGGACTGAGAGGCGTTTTTGTTTACAATTGGGATGAATGGGTAACTTATTGTTTAATGTTTAAGCGTTATGGAGTTCGTGGTCAAAATCCCATGGTTAAAACAAAAGTAGCTTTCATAGCTATTCCAGATATTGTATATGGTTCAATTTCATTAACAAAAACCTTTCAATCTAAGAATGTTTCTATCTATAGTATTCCAATAACTTTACCTGAAAAAGAACTTATTTCACAACTTAATACTTTACAACCAGATGTTTTAATGAGTAATCCATCAGGAATATTAAATCTTTGTAATAAGGTTAATGAAGGTAATTTAAAAATATCTCCTAAGGTTATTAGTGTAGGATCAGAGCCTTTTTATCAACCAATTCGAGAGCTAATTCTTAAAACGTGGCCAGGAGTAGATATATATAATACTTTTGGTTCTACTGAGGGTGTTGCTGCAATTAACTGTTCTCCAAATATGCATGAAATGCATCTTAATGATGATTTGTGTATTATAGAACCTGTTGACTACGAAAATAAACTAGTTAAATTTGATATGCCCTCAAATAAAATTTTTATTACTAATTTATTTAACCAAACTCTTCCTCTCATCCGCTATGAAATTCCAGACTCGGTAATTTTTTTAGATAAAAAATGTGAATGTGGTGTTGCTCATCAATTAATTAAAGAGCCACAAGCTAGACCATCATCTAATTTTATTTATAATGGAAAAATTCAAATTCCTTCAGTTGCTTTTTCCGCACCATTACTCTATGAAAGAGGAATTACTGAATATCAGGTCATACAAACTTTGGATGGAGCAAATATTAAAGTTGTTATAAATAATCACGTCAAATTTGACACCTTGGCTTCGATCATTTCAAATAATCTTAAACAATATGGGTTGAAAAAATCTAAAATATCGTTTTTTGAAGTTTCTGATTTTAAATATTTAGGAGCTGGTAAAATATCTAGATTTATAGCTTTAAGTTAAAAAAATCAAACTAAACAATCTTTTAATTTTAAGGTGAATTAAATGTCTAATATAGGAAGTGTTTTAAATATTTTGTTGAAAGATGCAACCAGTTTTTGTCAACTGACAATTTCATATACGCAACAGAGATCCGTTTTAAGTAAGCATATTTGTAACTTTTTCCCTGTTATGAAAAAAGTCAACTCTGCTTCAAATGATATTAAAGTTCTAAAATACTTATTAGAAAGTAAAGCTGATGAAGAAGTATTATTACATTTTGTTTTTACTTCACTTGAGGATTCACTGCAAGGTTTATTGCTTGTACATGGAGGTAAAGGGTACTGTATAACTAGTACAGCCTCACAATCATGGTTATCTTGCCGTAGATCCATTAATATGCTAAAAAAGGTAGATGGAAAATGAAAATAGAATCTAATGATAATGATAAAGATATTGTAGTTTTAACAAAAACTCTTTCGAACCTTTTTTATAAATCGCCTCCTAACTATAGCGAAATAATTGATTTTGTTATTTCTTATCTAGATAATGGTGAATATATTGATATATTGAATGTTTTTTTTCAAATATCTGGAGTCCTGTTACCATTAAGCATATCTGTAGATAATAGTAAAAAATATCAAACATCTTGGTTGGAGAAGCTAAAAACAGGAAGTATTTTTGGTGCGCATTGTATGACAGAAGTTCAGGGTGGAACAGATATATTTTCAATGAAGACAACTGCAATTGAATTTGATAAATATTGGCTTATAAATGGTCAAAAAACTTTAATTTGTAATGCTCACAACTCAGAAGTCGGTTTGCTTTATACAAATTTTAATACTACTTTTAATCCACCATATAATCTTTGTGCATTTATTCTTGATCTTAAACTAAATGGAATTTCTATTAGCTCTCCTATTAAAACGATCGGTCTTGATGGAATTAATCTTGGTTCTATTTATTTGAATGATGTAAGATTGCCTAAAGATGCAATTTTAGGTTGTATTGGTGAGGGACAAAATATAGCTTATATTTCTACAACTTTGGAACGTTTATTAATACCAATCGTTTTTATTGCTAAGCTATATCAATTTTATAAATCTTCTCCTCAGTCACTTAAAGCAGATTTTTTTCGAATTTATATAGCTAATCGTCTTTTTGTTGAGAAAATATTATCTAGTATAGATTTGTTTTCTTGGAATAGAGAATATATTAAATTAGGCTGCTTGTTAAAATGGCACGTTTCTGACGAATATATTAAAGCCGCTAAGTTAACAGGAGACGAACGTCATTATTTGGATTCTCTATCTAGCTGGATATATAGTGGAAATAACGATTCTTTAAAAAATATGGTAAGTAGGTTGGTTTAATATGAATAATAATAAGAGTTATACTTTTGATGAGGCTTGTAATAGATGCCAATTTCTTGCCGACACTGTATTTTCAGAGTTTTCAGGAATCTGCGACCGTGAAAATAGATTTCCAACTGAAAGCCTTGATGCTCTTAAAGATAGTGATTTACTATCTTTACTAATACCAAAAGATTTTGGAGGGTGGGGGCTAAATTTTTATCAATATCAAAAAGTGTTATCTATTATTTCACAGGGTTGTCCTTCCACTGCAGCAGCTTTTAATATGCACAATATTGTAATTGGAAGTATTAGTAATTATGATTTGTCAGTTTTAGATCCTAAAACAAGAAAAAAGTTAAAAATTAAATTAGAATCTATATTTACTTTAGTAGTTTTTGAAAAAAAAGTTTTTGCTGCCGCTACTACTGAGCCTGGAATCGGAGCTCGTTTCTCTCAAATAGAGACATCTTATACCAAAGATGGTGATTTCTATATTATAAATGGTTTTAAGTCATTTGTTACGATGGCAAATTATGCTGATTTTTTTCTAGTTCTTGCTAATAAAAATTCTGATAAAAAAATGAGTAGCTATTGGTTAACTTATTTCATTGTTCCTAGATTATCTAATGGTGTATTTATAAATGAAACATGGGATGTTTTGGGAATGCGAGGCACTTCTAGTCAAGAGGTTTTTTTTAAAAATGTAAAACTTCCTAAAAGTGCTATTTTTATGGGTAATGAGGGATTTGCTTTATCAAAAGTAATGAGAGAACCTCACTGGGTAACTGGTGGTTATTTAGGTGTCTATCTTGGCATATTGAAAAGTATTTTTAAATTTACTTGCCAATATATAGTTTCAAAAAGCGATCATGTAAAGAAAGAGGGTTTGGCATATTTGCCCCTGGTTCAAGCCCGGATTGGTGAAATGTATTCTATGCTTAGATCTGCTGAACTAAATCTCTTCGATGCTGCTGAACAGGTTGTTAATAGCCCAACATCTAATATTACACACCAAGCCTTATTTTCAGCAAAGTTTTACTTAGGTGAGTTAATGCCTAAGTTTGCCTCTATGGCATTAAGGACTTGTGGAGGAAATTGTATTCATAAAAAATTCCCACTCGAGAGATTACTCCGTGACAGTCATTGTGGTGGTTTAATGCCCGCAGTCAGTGATATGTGTCAAATATTTTTAGGCAAAACTTCATTAGATATTAATGAAGTTAACATTTGGTAGAGGTATGAAATATGAAAAATATTATTATAGAAACTAAATCACTTATTGAGTTCATTAAACATGATTTATTATTAGGTAAGGAGTTAACTACTCCTCTTGATGCAGATACTGATTTGATCAATTCGAATATAATCGACTCTTTAAGTCTGATACAACTAGTTACTCATCTTGAAAGAGAGTTCGAGATAAAAATTGATGACAGTGATATTAACCCCGACAATTTCATTAACGTGAATTCACTTTCGAATTTTATTAATTCTAAAATTCAAACAAAGAAATGAATTTAATTGATAAAACTTAAACTTTATTATATTTAGGTGGTGTATTGTGAGCTTTAACAGTAAGCTAATTGAGCTGCTCAAAAATTCTATAAAATCTAATAGTAATTTCCTAGCAATCAAAGATCGACATTGTGAGCTCACATACTTTCAAGTTGAATCAGCAGTTGATGAATGTATTAAAAGACTTCGATCTTGTGGTTTGAAGAATGGTCATATAATGCTAATTCATCAAGAAAAATCTACTGATTTTTTGATTGTAATGCTGGCATGTATTTTTTCAGGTATTATTTATGTTCCTTTAGATGAAAGCATTCCACCTGAAAGAATAAAAGCAATAGCCCATGAAACTGGAGCCTTTGCCATTTATCATGACAATGGCAAACTATTAAAATTTGATTCTAAAACAACTTATCTTAAAAAAGGTGTACTTATATTTTATACATCTGGATCAACTGGTAAACCTAAGGCGGTTTTAATTCCAGAAAATAATATTATATCTTTTGTATTTTGGGCTATCAAAAAGTTTGAAATCAATTCTTTTGATCGAATATCTTCTTTTTCCCCTTGGCATTTCGATTTAAGTATTTTTGATATATTTGCATCATTATTTACTGGATCTAGTATCCATTGTTTCCCGAACAGTTTGAAAGTTTTTCCTGTTCAAATTTACAACTGGATTATTTTTCATAAGATTTCTATAATTTACATGGTTCCAACTGTAATAAGGAGTTTGGTCAACTTGAATGGTTTTTCTTCAATTGATTCTACGATTTTGCGTTGCATTTTGTTTGCTGGTGAACCCTACCCTTTGATTGAGTTGTTGGAACTAAGAAGAAAATTTCCAACTCAACTGATTTCAAACTTATACGGCCCAACTGAAACTAATGTTTGTTCATATAAAGATATTCCTCAATTATCTGAATTAAATAAATGGAAGGTTTGTCCAATTGGCTCCCCTTTACCTGGCTTTGAGTTTCTTATTGGTAATAATCAACATGAGGGAGAATTAATTTGTATAGGAAATAACATTAGTCTTGGTTATCTTAATGATCCAGAATCCGAAAACTTCATCAAGGTTAATAATATTCCTGCGTATCGAACAGGTGATTTGGCTACAATTACAGATAATGGCTATGTTTTTTTAGGTAGAACAGATAGACAAATTAAATTTTTAGGTCATCGTATTGATCCATTTGAAATCGAATCTATTTTGCGTTTATGTTCTTTTGTTAATGATGCAGCTGTTTGTTTTGATAAAAATAGGATTACTGCATTTTTAGTTTGTGAGAAGTATATTGATGAAAATTTTATATTTAATCATTGCTCTAAATATCTTTCTAAAGCATCTTGTCCAAGAAAATTTATATTCATAAATTCTATTCCTAAAACCTTGACTGAAAAGGTTGATTATAAATCGCTTTTATCATTGGTATAATCCGACAGCAACCAACACCCTGCACTAACAGAAGATTGGAATAATCAGGACTGGTAGCGAGTGCGGAAAACCTCTAACAGATAAGGAGAGGAATTCGGCACTCAAGGCTCTGCCTTTAACGGATTGTAAGTTTTTACTGGGTAGATATCTTTGTAACGCAATACATCCTCTTCGTCCTTATAATTGTAAGCCCCCTTAAATCCGCATTCTTGCCGATCATTGAATAATCGCAGAACCTAATGCCTGTTCATTTTATTCACTAGCAGGAGTTTGTTATGAATCAACCTTCCGATTCTCAATCCCGTTCTGATTTTTGGCTTGAACAGGTAAAGGCCGCTGACGAGTCCGGCTTGTCTACCGCGCAGTTTTGCAGTTAGCGTTCATTTCACGCCGTTCTTGACACTCAGAGCAAGGGCGATTTCAACGGGTTGTCTGCGAACAGTAGCTTCCATCGTCTTGGGATCAAGTCGGCGGTGTCTTTTGCTGGGTGCTGGCTTAC